>NZ_JBVHOQ010000004.1:106931-309436 GCF_055568375.1 Streptomyces sp. NPDC026062 | reverse complement strand
ACCGAAGGACATCGAGCTCGCCGCATAACCCCAACACCCCGAACCACACCAAACCCGACAGGGATACCTTGACGAAGGACATAGAGGCACCCCCCCGGACATGGTGCTTCTTGCCCCAGTGGTCGAACCAGCCGTTCCAGAACTCGGCGACCATGAAAGGTTCGTCGGGCCGGCGGCCCGCCAGCAGCTTCCGGGCGGCGTCCGGCTTGGAGCCCAGGGTGGCCGCGGTGAGGGTGCCGGGCAGGGTGCCGCCGTCCAGCATGAGCTCGGTGGGCCCGTCGGCGGTGAACAGCAGTTCGTCGATGCCCCGCTCGGTGAGGGCCGTACGGTTCCAGCACAGATAGGCGTGGTCGTCGCCGTAACTGCCGAACCCGTTCTCCACCTGCACGGCGACGACCGGGCCGCCCCGGGACGCCTGGAGCGCGGACAGACGCGGGATCAGGTCGTCGAACCAGCGGGCGACGGCCGAGGTGAACGCCGGGTCCTGGTGAAGGACAAGGCCCTCGAAGACCTCACGCCCGTCCTGGAGACCAAGGTCCCCGGCGAGGACAAGACCGTGGGCGACAAGCTCACCCAGGGCGTCATAGGCAACCTCAACACCAACCCGTACGGCACGGACAAGACGTACCTCATGCCGATGTACTACGCGCCGACCGGGCTCTTCTACAACCAGGGCCTGTTCGAGAAGAACTGCTGGAAGGTCCCGTCCGCCTGGGACGAGATGTTCGCACTGGGCGACAAGGCCAAGAAGCAGGGCATCGCGCTCTTCACCTACCCGACCGCCGGGTACCTCGACTCGTACTTCTACGCCCTGCTCGCCGACGTCGGCGGGGAGCCGTTCCACAACGACGTCATGACGTACAAGAAGGACGTCTGGAAGACGGCGAACGCCAAGAAGGCGCTCGACCTCACCACCAGGCTGCTGGGCTACGCGTCGGAGTCAACCGTCGGCTATGCCAACGAGCAGGACTTCACCAAGAACCAGCAGTCGATCCTCGACAACAAGGCGCTGTTCATGCCGAACGGCACCTGGATCACCGGCGAGATGGCCGATGCCCCCCGCGCGGAAGGCTTCAAGTGGGGACTGACAACGCTGCCGGCGGCCACCGACGGCGGCAAACGCCACCTCACCACCTCGGTCGAGTCGGTCTGGCTTCCCGGCGCGGCCAAGAACAAGGACGCGGCGAAGGAGTTCATCGCCTATCTGTACTCGGACAAGGCGGCGGCGATCTTCGCCAAGTCGAACGCGATCCAGCCCATCGAGGGCATCGCGAAGACCCTGACCGGTGAGAGCGCCGAGTTCTACAAGGTCTACGAGGACCCGTCGGTCTCCGCGCTCGTCGGCGGCTTCGCCTCCACCGCCCCGGTCGCGGGTGTCGACATCAAGTCCACGCTCTTCGACACGGCCAACAGCATCAACAGCGGCGACACCACCGAGTCCACGTGGCAGTCCGCGCTGAACGACGCCAGCGAGAAGCTCCGCCAGGCGGGCAGCTGACGTGCCCGGCGGCGCCCCGGTCCACCCGGGGCGCCGCCGGTGCCCCCACGACCCGGGAGATCCTCCCGGCTCACCCAGGACTGCTTCGTACGACCGAAGGATCGGCACGGTGACGACCCTCTCCACCCCACCCCGAGGCTCAGCGGATTCCGCGACGAAACCCGAGCCGCCCGCCGGAAAGCCCCGGCGCGGCACCACATCCCCGGCTCGCCGGCGCGGCAACACCCGCTTCGTGCTCGCCTGCCTGCATCCCGAACGTGCTCTCCACGCTCGAGCCCGGCCAGGTCTCCGCGCCCGTCAAGGGCACCGGCCAGATCACCTACTACGAACTCGACCGCAAGAAGACCGACGGGGACAAGGCGTTCACCGAGTACGCCCAGCGGATCCGCCAGTCGGTCGTCTCGAAGAAGTTCGACGCATACCTCCAGCGCCGGGCCGACGACGTCTCGATGGACGTCGATGCCCCGGCGATGGCCGCCATCAACGCGAAGGATGTGCAGCAATGAGACCTGTCGACGTCGGCCCGCCCACCGACGAAGGGGCGCCGAAGCGAGCGCGGATCACCGCGCGGCGCTCCGCACGGGCCTGACCTCCCTGCTCGCCGCGCTGCTCGTGGGCTCGCTCGCCCCGGCCGCGCACGCCGCGGCCCGGCCCGGGCAGCCCACCGCCGCCCCGGCCTCCGCCGCCGGGCAGTCCTGGCCGGGCAACAAGCCCAACAGGACCGGCGGCAAGGACTACTACATCGACGCCACGCACGGCCACGACAACGCGGCCAGCACCTCACCCGGCTCCGCCTGGCGCAGCCTGGCCAGGGCGAACACCAAGACGTTCGCCCCCGGCGACCGCATTCTGCTCAAGGCCGGCGAGCAGTGGCAGGACGAGCAGCTCTGGCCCAAGGGATCCGGCAGCGCAGGCAAGCCGGTCACCATCTCGGCCTACGGCGACAAGCGCGCCGGCCGCCCCTGCATCGCGACGAACGGCAACGTGCCCAGCCCGTTCAAGGCGGACGGCACGAAGAACCCCGAGACCGTCGGCCTGACCGGCGCGATCGTGCTGCGCAACCAGCAGTACTGGGACATCAACAACGTCGAGCTGTCCAACGACGACGACTTCGCGACCGACATCACCAAGGGTTCGTACGTCCGCGACGGAATCATGGTCTCGATCAACGCCGACCTGCTGAAGGCCGGCGAGGACAGCATCATGGACCACTTCCGGATCTCGGACATCTACGTCCATGACCTCGACGGTCCGAGCAACTGGCAGAAGATCCACTACGATGCGGTCGACTTCCAGGTCTTCGGCAGCAAGAGCTACACGTGGTACCGCCGTACCGGCGCCCTGCGGCAGGCCGTGTTCTCCCACAACGACTACTACGAGGCGGGCGCCAAGCACTCCACCCAGGAACCGGCCGATCCGGACGGGCTGCGCGCCGACCCGAAGTTCGTCGGCGACCCCGCCGACTACGTCACCGGGGCGGGCGTGGACCACATCCGCAAGGCCGCCGCACACTTCTCGCTGCGCAAGGACTCGCCGCTGATCGACGCGGGCCGCTACAACACGCACCTGGGCACCGCCGACTTCCTCGGGACCCGCCTCTACTACGGTGACGCCCCCGACATCGGCATCGCCGAGACGAGGACCGGCAAGCGGGTCGCCCACCCGGTCGACGACGATCCCATCGAGGACGAGGCCGACAACCGCGTCGACCTCGCACTCGGCAAGCCGGTGACCGCCGGCTCCACCCACCCCGGGGCGAACGGCTCGCTCGGCGCGGAGAAGCTGACCGACGGCGACCTCACCACCCGCTGGGCCGCCGCGGACGACGCGGCCTACCCGATCACGCTCGACATCGACCTCGGTACGGACACCACCTTCGACCAGGTCTACCTGGACGAGTACACCGACTCGGGCACGAACCCGCGGGTGCAGTCCTTCGAGCTCCAGCGCTGGGACGCGGCGACGGGCACCTGGGTGACCTTCGCGAGCCGTGACACCGGAATCGGTCACGACCTGACCGTGACCGGCTTCGACAGCGTCACCACCACCAAGCTCCGGGTGGCCCTCACCGGCCGGATCGCCACCGAGCAGTACACCCCGAGCCTGACCGAGATCTCCCTCTACCGCGCGAACGCATGACCCGGACGGCCGCGCGCACCGCGCCGACCCGGGGGTGACCCACCTCCCGGCCGGACCCGGACCCGCGGCGGTCCCGTTCGCCGGCACCCGCCGGCCGTCGACGCCCCACTCCTGAGGCGTCGACGGCCCGAAGGTGCCGCGGTGCTCAGTGGTGCGACGTAACGGGCAGCTCCGCTTGTGCGTTGACGCGATGGGACGACGTCCAGGGGCTCACCGCCGGCGCTGCCGCGCACGGAGCCGGATTTCCCGACGCGCTACCAGCGGCGGCGCGGTGGTACCGGCTGGAGCTTGGCGGTGAGCGCCGCGAGGAAGGCCGGAAGCTTGTCGACCATGGCTCCGGGGACCGGAGTGGACTGGACGGTGCCTTTCCGCACGTCCTGAACGACGAGCGTGTGGGTGCCGTTCTCCTCGATGAGTTCGGCGGCGAAAAGCAGCGTCTGTGCCGAGGTTTCCATCAGTGCTCCCTGGCATGCGTGTCGTCGAGCCAGGCGGTCCACGCCTTGGTGGTCTGTTCCTCGTCGGTGTCCTCGGCGAACAGATGGTGGGCGAGGACGATCGGCACGTTCCAGGTGCTGCCGTTGAAGAACCGGTACAGGGCGTCCGGGCCGCGCAGTCCGACGAAGTCCGTGCTGAGCCAGTCGACGACCACCTCCTCGGGTTCACGCTCCGGGCCGGGGGCCGACAGTGTGAACCGGTCGCCGACGGCCGCGTCGTCGGCGAGACCGAGGCGTCGGCGCAGCGCGGCGAAGTCGGCCGGATCGGCAGTGGGTTCGGGGCGCTGGGACCTGATGTACACGGCGGCCCGGCCGGCGAAGTGGCGCAGGTACTCGGCGAGGGCGTGCTGGTGGAAGTCGACGTACTTCTCGGCCACGTCCGTTTTGGCGTCCCAGTTCCAGGCGTCGTCGACGACACCCGTGTGCACCCAGTGGATCCCCATGCGCAGTCGGCTCGTGACGCCGTCGGCCGACTCGATGCGGTAGCTGAGCGTGTTGGAGAACCCGCCGTCCTGGGTCGCCCGTACGGCGAAATGGTGGGGCGGCTCCCATGTCACGACGGTGGCGTCCCCCCGGGTGACCTTTCCGCCGACGCGCGGCTCGATCTCCATCGGATAGAGCCAGCCGAGGTTGCCGGGGCCGGTGGCGACCGCGTCCCAGACCTGGTCGGGCGGGACGGGCAGATGCTGCTCCCGGCAGACCTCGAACTCTCGGGCCATGTCGGTACTCCTTCGTCGTCGTTCGGGTGTCAGTAGGCGAGCGGGAGGGAGGCCAGCCGCCGCTGCAGCGGGTTGTCCCGCCATTCCAGGGCCGGTGCGTCGGCCAGCCGAAGTCCGGGGAGCCTGCGCACCAGCGTGCCGACGGCCACCTCCGCCTGGAGCTTGGCCAGCGGACCGCCGAGGCAGAAGTGCGGGCCGTGGCCGAAGCTCAGATGCCGGTTGCCGGGACGGGACAGATCGAGCCGGTCGGGATCCTCGAAGCGTTCCGGATCGCGGTTGGTCGCGCCGAGGAACAGATACACCAGTTCGCCCTCCCGCAGCGTCCTCCCGCCGATCTCCAGGTCCTCCGCGACGACCCGGACGATCGCCTGGGTCACCGTGTCGTAGCGGGCCAGTTCCTCGACGGCGCCGCGGATCAGGCCCGGGTCCGCGCGCAGCCCGGCCAGCTGGTCCGGGTGGCGCAGCAGGGCGAGCACACCGTTGCTGATCAGGTGAGTGGTGGTCTCGTCGCCGGCGGTGATGAGGACGAAGCAGGTGGACAGCAGCTCGGAGTCGGTGAGCCGGTCGTCCTGGGTTTGGGTGGCGACCAGGGCGCTGATCAGGTCGTCGCCCGGTGCGCGCCTGCGTTGCCGGATGAGCCCGGACAGGTACTCCTCGTACTGGTCGATCGCCGCCTCGGACTTGTCGATGTCCTCGCTGAGCCGGCCGAACCGGCGGAACCAGCTCTTGACCTGCGGCCGGTCCTCGTCCGGGATGCCGAAGAGCTCGCACACCACGGACATCGGCAGCGGGGAGGCCACGGCCTCGATCAGATCCATGGCCGGCCCGGCCTCGACCGCCTCGTCGACGAGCCGGTCGACGATCCGCTGGACACCTTCGCGCAGCGCCTCCACCCGCCGGGCGGTGAAGGCCTTGTTGGCCAGTCCGCGCAGCCTGGCGTGGTCCGGCGGGTCGGTGTTGGTCATCACCCGGCCGAGCCGGTCGGTGAGCCGGCTGAGGGCCTTGAGGTCGCCGCCGAGCCTGCTGTAGGCGCGGGTCATTCTGTCCCGGTCGTTGGACAGCCGCAGGTCGCCCAGCGCCGCCTCGACATCGGCGTACCGAGTGAGGTACCAGATGCCCTGAGGGCTTCGGTGGACCGGGTCCTCGCGCCGCATGCGGGCGTAGAACGGGTAGGGATCCTGCCGGGCCCCGGGGGAGAACAGAGCGGCGGCGAGGCCGTCGGGCCGGCCGGGGCCCGCGGTGTCGCGGGCCCCGGCCAGTGTGTCGGTGGACGTCACGTCGGCCGTGCTACCGCTGGGCGTTCATGGCGTCGGCCAGGCTCTTGGGCCGCATGTCGGTCCACGACTGTTCGACGTGTTCCAGGCAGGCGGCGTGGGAGTCGGGGCCGTGGACGACGGTCCAGCCGGCCGGTACGTCCGCGAACTGCGGCCAGAGCGAGTGCTGGTTCTCGTCGTTGACGAGGACGAGGAAGGTGCCGTCCTGGTCGTCGAAGGGGTTGGTCATGGGTCAGTCCTCCAGAGGGGAAAGGGTGGTGTCACCGGCATCGCCGGTGGCTTCGGCAGGGGGAAAAGTGGTGTCACCCGTGGCTTCGCCGATCCTGGCGGCCAGGATCGGCCCGATCTGTGCCAGCGATCCCGCCTGGGTCATCTGGTCGTGCCGGGTGGTGATCTCGTGGGATTCGATCCGGCCGTCGATGTACGGGCGCCAGACCTGCGGACCGGCGTCGTCGTGGCCCCGGTCGATCGTGGAGTTGAACAGCAGCAGATCGCCGTCGTGCCTGCCGGGGACGAAGTCGACCGCCAGCTTCGCGTTGTTGATCATGATCTGGACGATCACCTCCACCTGGCGCTCGTTCAGGCCGGCCAGCGCGCTGCCCCGCCGGTTCAGGACCTCCGCGACCTCGGCGTAGGTGATCTCCTGGTCGTCCAGCTCGGCAGGGTCGACATCGAGCACCCCGACGAGCACGTCCCGGACGGTGGGCACCGGCTCCTCCTCGAACCGCACGTCCTTCACCGGATAGGCGTCGAGGATCGCCAGCAGCGCGGTCCGCTCACCGCGGGCCCGCAGCTCGCAGGCCAGCGCGTGGGCGATCAGCCCGCCCGCGGACCAGCCGAGCAGCAGGTACGGGCCCTCCGCCTGGATCTTCTGGACATGGTCGGCGTAGTCCGCCGCCATCTCCTCGTAGGATGCCGGCAGGGGTTCGGGGCGGCCCAGGCCGCGCGCCTGGATCGCGTACACCGGGTGCTGCGGACCGACATGGTTCAGCAGCCCGCTGTAGGACCAGCTGATGCCACCTCCGGGGTGCACACAGAACAGCGGTGTCTCCGTCCCCGTCGAGCGCAGCGGCAGCAGGACATCCAGCGCGTCGTCCGGACCGTTCATACCGAGGCGTTCGCTGAGCCCGGCCACGGTCGGCGCCTCGAACAGCAGGCGCAGCCCCAGCTCCAGGCCGAGTGTCTCGCGGACCCGGGAGGCCAGCCGGGCGGCCAGCAGCGAGTGCCCGCCCAGATCGAAGAAGCCGTCGTCGATGCCCACCTGCTCCCGCCCGAGGACCTCGGCGAACAGGCCGCACAGCAGTTGCTCCTGCGGCGTCCTGGGCCCGCGGCCGGCATCCGACGCCCCGTACTCCGGGGCGGGCAGGGCGGCCCGGTCCAGCTTGCCGTTGGCGGTCAGCGGCAGTGCGTCGAGCCACACGAACGCCGCCGGCACCATGTAGTCGGGCAGTTCGCGGCGCAGCCGGGCGGACAGCTCGGCGGTCCCGGGCGCACCCTCGGGAGTGGGCACCAGGTAGGCGACCAGACGTTTGTCCCCCGGCCGGTCCTCACGGGCGACCACGGCAGCCTGGGCGACGCCGGAACAGCCCGCCAGGACCGCCTCGACCTCCCCGGGCTCGATCCGCTGACCGCGCAGCTTGACCTGGTGGTCGACGCGGCCGGCGAACTCCAGCGTCCCTTCGGGACGCCACCAGGCGAGGTCGCCGGTGCGGTACATCCGGCTCCCGGCCGGCCCGTACGGGCCGGCGACGAAACGCTCGGCCGTCAGCGCAGGGCGGCCGGAGTAGCCTCGGGCCACACCCGTCCCCGCGAGGTACAGCTCACCGACCATGCCGGCCGGCACCGGCCGCAGCCTGTCGTCGAGCACATAGGTGCGCATGTTCGCCATCGGCCCGCCGATCGGCACGGTCGCCGCGTTCTCGGGGAGGCTGCGCACCGAGTGGCAGGTGGCCAGAGTGGTGGCCTCGGTGGGCCCGTAGCCGTTGACCACCTCGATGCCGGGGCAGGCCGCGAGCACCCGAGCCGCGGCGGCGGGGGAGACCACGTCGCCGCCGGTCCACACCTCGCGGACCCCGGCGAGCAGCCCCGGCCGCTCCTCGGCGACCAGCCGGAACAGTCCGGCGGTCAGCCACAGTCCGGTCACACCGTGCGTGGCGATCGTGTGCTGCAGCAGGTCGAGGTCGAGCTGCTCGGGCGGGGCGACCACGACCCGGCCGCCGTTGAGCAGTGGAACCCACAGCTCGTAGGTCGAGAGGTCGAAGGCCGTGGGCGAGTGCATCAGCACCCGTTCATGTCCGCCACCACGCCACTCGGGCGTCAGCGCCAGGCCCGCCACGTCCCCGTGGGTCACGGCCACGCCCTTCGGCCGCCCGGTCGAGCCGGAGGTGTACATGATGTACGCCACCTGCCCCGGTTCGCAGGGGACGCCGGCGTCGTACGGACCGGCGGCCGCGGACCGTACGAGCGCGGCGAACACCTCCGGGGTGAGCACCAGGGCGGCCCCGCTCTCCCGCATGATCAGGTCGATCCGGGAGGACGGGAAGCGGGAGTCCAGCGGTACGTAGGCGCCACCCGCCTTGATGATCGCCAGGATCGCCACGACCAGCTCCGCGGAGCGGTCCATCATGACCGCGACAGGAGTCTCCGGTCCCACACCCTGGTGGATCAGGGCCCTCGCCAGGCGGTCCGCACGCAGGTCGAGTTCCGCGTACGTCAGCTCGGTGGCGCCCGCCACGACCGCGACCGCGTCCGGGTTGGCCCGCACCTGACGCGCGAACAGTTCCGGCACCGAGGCCGACGGCAGCTCAGCGGCGGTATCGTTGAAGCCGTACAGCAACTGGTGGCGTTCGGCATCGGACATGAGCTCGATCCGGCTGATCGGCCGGTCCGGATCGGCGGCCGCCGCGCGCAGCAGACGGGCCCAGCGTTCGAACAGCAGCTCCACGGTCGACGCGTCGTACAGATCGGTGGCGTACTCCACCGCGCCGACCAGCCCGTCGGCGCCGCCGTCCGGGCGGAACCGCTCGGCCAGGCTGAACGTCAGATCGACCCGGGAGGTCCCGGTCGGCGCCTCCAGGTGGCCCGTCTCCAGCCCCGGCAGGGCGAACTCGCCGAGCGGCGCGTTCTGCAGGGCCAGCATGATCTGGAACAGCGGGTGATGGGCCAGCGAACGCACCGGGTTGGCCACCTCGACCAGGTACTCGAAGGGCACATCCTGGTGGTCGTACGCGGCGAGCGCCTTCTGCCGCACCCGGGTGAGCAGTTCCCCGAAGCCGGGGTCACCGCTGGTGTCGGTACGCAGCACCAGCGTGTTGACGAAGAAGCCGACGAGCTCGTCCAGCGCCTGGTCGGTACGGCCGGCGATCGGGCTGCCGATCGGGATGTCCGTACCGGCACCGAGCCGGTCCAGGAGAGCGGCGAGACCGGCCTGGAGCACCATGAACATGCTGGCCCCGCGCGCGGTGGCCAGATCCCGCAGAGCCTGGTGCAGCTCCGGGTCCAGCCGGACCACGACCCGGTCTCCCCGCTGGGAGGCCACCGGCGGCCGGGGCCGGTCCGTGGGCAGCTGCACCTGCTGCGGGATTCCGGCCAGCTCGCCCTTCCAGTAGTCCAGTTGCCGGGCGAAGAGGCTGTCGGGATCGGCGGCGTCGCCGAGCAGGTCGCGCTGCCAGCGGCTGTAGTCGGCGTACTGCACCGGCAGCGGGGACCACTGCGGCTCCTCGCCCCGGCAGCGCGCCGCGTAGGCGGTCGCGAGATCGCCGGAGAGCGGTCCCATCGACCAGCCGTCGGCGGCGATGTGGTGCACCACGACCAGCAGCACATGCCGGTCGGGGGCGAGTGCGTACAGCTCTGCCCGGACCGGCGGCTCCTCGGCCAGGTCGAAACCGCGCCGGGCGGTGACCGCCAGACGCTCGGCCAGCCGGCTCTCGTCGAGCTCGGTCACCGGCAGCGCCGGGTGCGCCCGCGCCGCGCTCAGTACGACCTGGTACGGGACGCCGTCGGTCTCGCGGAAGACCGTCCGCAGACTCTCATGCCGGGCGATCACGTCCGCGAGTGCGGCGTGCAGAGCCGACCGGTCGAGGCTGCCGGTGAGGTTCAGCGCGAGCGGCATGTTGTAGGTGGCGCTCGGTCCGTCCATCCGGTGCAGGAACCACAGGCGGCGCTGGGCGAAGGACAGTTCCAGCCGCTCCGGGCGGGGCAGCGCGGTCAGCGCGGGCCGCGCAGCTCCGGAACCGTCCAGATGCGCCGCCAGTCCGGCCACGGTCGGCGTCTCGAACAGGGTCCGGACCTCCAGCTCCGCGCCGAGGGCCGCCCGCACCCTGGAGGCCAGCCGGGTCGCCAGCAGCGAGTGCCCGCCCAGGTCGAAGAAGCTGTCGTCGACCCCGACCTGTGCCAGCCCGAGCACCTCGGCGAACAGCTCCGCGAGGACCTGCTCCTGCGGGGTGCGCGGCGCCCGTCCGGCAGCGGCCGGACCGAAGGCGGGGGCGGGCAGCGCGCGGCGGTCGAGCTTTCCGCTGGCCGTGAGCGGCAGCGCCTCCATCGCGACGAACACCGACGGGACCAGGTAGTCGGGCAGCCGCCCGCGCAGCCAGTCCCGGAGTTCGCCGAGAAGGGCGCCGGTGCCGCGGCTTCCGGTCGGGCGGTTGGTCAGCGAGGACAGCGTCCGGCCGGAGGAACCGGACGCCCGGCCCGGGTCGGCCGCCCAGCCGTGGGGCTCCCGCGGACCGGCGAGGACGACGTCCATGGCGTCGGCCGCGGTGGCCGACCAGGTGACGGTCACCGTGCGGCCGAACTCCCGCCCGAGGGCGTGGAAGTCCTCCGGGTCGGGCAGGCCGCTCTCCGCCGGGGCGTGCAGCCGCTCCAGCAGTTCCGTGAGCGGCCCGTCCTCGTCCCGTACCGCTCGGGCCAGGGCAGCTTCCCCCACCACACGGCGGTTCGGCACCCCGGTGATCCGCAGCACCCCGGCGGGCGGCTGGGCGAGCAGATCGCGCAGCCCGGCCGTCCCGGTGATCTGCCGCCCCCACGCCAGCTCGACGGATCCGGTCGGGGGCTTCGGGGCGACGGACGGCTTGTGCAGCGTCACGTCGTAGCGGTATCGGGTCAGTTCGTTGTGGTGGCGGCCGCGCTTGACCTCCACGGCCATCGCGCCGATGTCCGCGCCGCTCTCCCGCAGAACGGTGAAGAAGTCCGGGTCCACCAGCAGTTCCTTCTCCACCCGGAGAGCCTGCTCCACCGCGCGGCGCACGGCCGTGCGGTCGGCGCCCTCGCCGGCCCGGTGCAGCTCCACGGCGGTGGTCAGCGGCCGCAGCAGCCGCAGGTTGCGGACGTCCCCGACGAAGAGCGCGCCGCCGGGGGCGAGCAGCGCCATCAGCTTTCCGACCACGTCCGCGAGGTACTCGGCGGACGGGAAGTACTGCACCACCGAGTTGATCAGGATGGTGTCGAACTCACCGGCCGGCAGCCCGTCGGTGTCGTGTGCCGGACGGGTCTGCAGCACCACGCGCCCGGTTAGCCGCTCCTCCTTCGCGACCTGGGCGGTCAGGGCATCGATCGCGGTGGCGGAGAAGTCGGTCGCCCAGTAGGTCTCGCAGTGCGGCGCGATCTGCGACAGCAGCAGACCGGTGCCCACACCGACCTCCAGCACCCGGCGCGGCTTCAGCGCCAGGATCCGGGACACGGTCGCGTCCCGCCATTCCCGCATCTGCTCGACAGGGATCGGGGCACCGTCGTAACTGCTCTTCCACCCCACGAAGTTGTGGCCGAAGGCGGCTTCGTCGGGAGCGATGGGAAGGGCGTCGTAGACGTCCTGCCACTCACCCACGTGGTCCGCTTCCAGACCGTTGTCCCGGGATGTGTCCTGGCGCGGGACGACGTAGCCGACGAGCGAGTCGTCCTGGGCCGCGACGGCGGCCCCGGCGACGGCGGGGTGCTCGGCCAGGACGGCCTCGACCTCGCCGGGCTCGACGCGGAAGCCCCGGACCTTCACCTGGTCGTCGGCGCGGCCCGCGTATTCCAGCTGGCCGTCGGGCCGACGCCGCACCAGGTCGCCGGTCCGGTACATCCGCTCACCGGGACCGAACGGGCAGGCGACGAACCGTCCCGCCGTCAGCCCCGGCCGGCCCAGGTAGCCACGCGCAAGGCCCGCGCCCGCGACGTACAGCTCGCCCGTCACGCCCGGCGGCACCGGCCGCAGGCGGTTGTCCAGCACGTACACACGGGCGTTGGCGATCGGCCGGCCGATCGGTGGCACCTCGGACCCCGGGGACAGCGGGTCGCTCATGGTGGCGCACACCGTGGTCTCGGTGGGTCCGTACGCGTTGATCATCCGGCGCCCGGGTGCCCAGCGCTGCACCAGTTCCGGCGGGCAGGCCTCGCCCGCCACCACCAGGGTCGATACGGTCACCTCGCCGTCCGGCACTGCGGCGAGTACGGACGGGGGCACCGTCACATGGGTGGCACCGAGGCCCGGGTCGGTCAGCGCGGCAAGCGGATCGGCGGCGGGGGGCAGCACCAGCGTGGCGCCGCCCAGCAGCGCGGTGAAGATCTCCGACACCGAGGCGTCGAAGCTGGGCGAGGCGAACTGGAGCACCCGGCTGCCGGGTTCGATCGCGAAGCGCTCGATCTGGCCGGCGACCAGGCTCGCCACACCACCGTGACCGACCACGACGCCCTTGGGCCGGCCGGTCGAGCCGGAGGTGTAGATCACGTAGGCGGGGTGCCGGGTGTCGAGGGGGATGCCGGGGTCGGTGTCGGGCCGGTCGTTGCCGGTCACCTGGGCGGGGTCGTCGATCACCGCGGCGGGGCGGGCGTCGTCGAGCATGTAGGCGATGCGTGACGGGGGGTAGGCGGGGTCGACCGGGAGGTAGGCGGCTCCGGCTTTGAGTACGCCCAGGACGGCTACGACGGATTCCGGTGAGCGGGGCAGGGAGACCGCCACCACTTGTTCGGGTCCGATGCCCTGGGCGATGAGGGTGTGTGCGAAGCGGTTGGCCCTCGTGTCGAGTTGTTCGTATGTCAGCTCGGTCTCGCCGCAGACCAGCGCGACCGCGTCCGGCGCCGCCGCCACCCGCGCGGCGAACAGCTCGGGCAGGCTCGCTCCGGCCGCTTGCTCCTCGATGGCGGGCAGCAGCTCGCCGCTCTCCTCTGCGGACAGCAGACCGATCTCACCGATCGGCCGGCCGGGTGCGGCGGCGACCGAGGCCAGCAGCCTGATCCACCTGGCGGCCAGGGCCTCGACCGTCGAGCGGTCGAACAGGTCGGTGGCGTACTCGACCGCACCGCTGAGCCCGGCCGGTTCGCCGTCGCTGCCGTACTCCTCCGCGAACCCGAAGGTCAGATCGAGCCGCGCGGTCCCGGTGAGCACGGCCATCCCGGAGACATGCAGGCCCGGCAGTTCGAAGGCGCCGCCCGGCGCGTTCTGCACGGCCAGGATGGTCTGGAACAGCGGGTGGTGGGACAGCGAACGCGACGGGTTCAGCGCTTCCACCAGGTGCTCGAAGGGTACGTCCTGGTGCGCGTACGCGGACAGTGCGCTTTCGCGCACCCGGCCCAGCAGCTCGGTGAAGGTCGGATCACCGCTCGTGTCGGTGCGCAGCACCAGGGTGTTGACGAAGAAACCGACCAGATCGTCCAGCGCCTCGTCCGTGCGCCCCGCGATCGGGCTCCCGATCGCGATGTCCGTACCCGCACCCAGCCGGGTGTACAGCGCGGCCAGCGCCGCCTGCAGCACCATGAACGGACTCGTCCCTGTACTGCGTGCCAACTCCACGAGCGCGGTGTGCAGTTCGGGCCCGAGCTCCAGACCGATGTGGTCCCCCTGCCAGCCGGCGACGGCCGGGCGAGGACGGTCGGCGGGCAGCGGAAGCAGCTCCGGAAGGCCGGCCAGCTGCCGCTTCCAGTAGTCGAGCTGTTCGGCGAACCGGCTCTGCGGGTCGGCGGCGTCGCCGAGCAGCTCGCGCTGCCACAGCGTGTAGTCGGCGTACTGGACGGGCAGGCCCGGCCGGCTCACCGTGCGGCCCTCGCAACGGGCTGCGTACGCCTCGGCCAGGTCACGGGCCAGCGGCCCGGTGGACCAGCCGTCGGCTGCGATGTGATGCATGACGAGCAACAGCACATGCTCGTCAGGCGCGAGAACGAACAGCTCCGCCCGCAGCGGCGGCTCCGCCGCCAGGTCGAAGGGCTGCCGGGCGGACTCGGCGAGCCGCTGCGGCAGTTCGGCCCGGGGCACCTCGGCCGTCCGGGCCCGGAGTCGGACCGAGGACGGTTCGAGCACGCGCTGGCACGGTACGCCGTCGACCTCCGTGAACACCGTCCGCAGGCTCTCGTGCCTGGCCACGACATCGGCCAGCGCCTGGTCCAGAGCGGGCCGGTCGAGGGTTCCGTCGAGCTGAAGTGCCAGCGGAATGTGGTAGGTCGCGGCGGCGGCGTCCATCCGGTGCAGGAACCAGAGGCGGCGCTGGGCGAAGGACAGCGGCACCGTGTCCGGCCGCTCGCACACGGTGAGTGCCGGGCGGGCCTGGCCGGCCTCGGCCAGCGCCCCGGCCAGGCCCGCCACGGTGGGTGTCTGGAAGAGTGCGCGCAGCCCGAGTTCCACGCCGAGTACCGAGCGCACCCTGGCGACCAGCCTGGTGGCGAGCAGGGAGTGCCCGCCCAGGCCGAAGAAGTCGTCGTCGACCGAGACCCGAGGCGTGTCGAGCACCTCGGCGAACAGCCCGGCGAGAATCTGCTCCTGCGGCGTGCGCGGCGCCCGCCCGCTCCCTGCCGGAGCGGCCTCGGGCACGGGCAGAGCCGCCCGGTCCAGCTTTCCGTTGGGCGTCAGCGGCAGGACGTCCAGCACCATGAAGACGGCCGGCACCAGATAGTCCGGCAGCCGCTCGCGCAGATGTGCCGCCAGCTCCGCAGGACGGGGGGCCAGGCCGGGACGGGCCACCACATAGCCGATGAGCCGGTCTTCCCGGGCCGCGACGGCGGTCCCGGCGACGGCGGGGTGCTCGGCCAACGCGGCCTCCACTTCCCCGAGTTCGACGCGGAAGCCCCGGACCTTCACCTGGTCGTCGGCGCGGCCGACATACTCCAGCTCACCGTCGGGCCGACGCCGCACCAGGTCGCCGGTCCGGTACATCCGCGCGCCCGCCGGCCCGAACGGGCAGGCGACGAACCGTCCCGCCGTCAGCCCCGGCCGGTCCAGGTAGCCGCGTGCAAGACCCGGACCGGTGACGTACAGCTCCCCGGGCACGCCCGGTGGTACGACGCGCAGCCGCTCGTCCAGTACATAGGTCCGAAAACCCGCCACCGGCCGGCCGATCGGTGGCACGCCCGCTCCCGGGGACAGCGGGTCGCTCATGGTGGCGCACACCGTGGTCTCGGTGGGACCGTACGCGTTGATCATCCGGTGCCCGGGTGCCCAGCGCTGCACCAGTTCCGGCGGGCAGGCCTCGCCCGCCACCACCAGGGTGGCAGCCGTGAGTCCGGTGCCGTCCAGCGCGGCGAGTGCCGAGGGCGGCAGCGTCACATGGGTGACGGAGAGCCGGCGGTCCGTCAGGGCTTCCAAGGGAGCCTCGGCGGGGGCGAGGACCAGGGCGGCACCGGTGAGCAGCGCACTGCACAGGTCCCAGAAGGACGCGTCGAAGCTGGGCGAGGCGAACTGGAGCACCCTGCTGCCCGGCGCCACGCCGAGCCGGTCGACCTGCGCCGCCACCAGGCCCGACACACCGGAGTGGCTCACCACGACGCCCTTGGGCCGGCCGGTCGAGCCGGAGGTGTAGATCACGTAGGCGGGGTGCCGGGTGTCGAGGGGGATGCCGGGGTCGGTGTCGGGCCGGTCGTTGCCGGTCACCTGGGCGGGGTCGTCGATCACCGCGGCGGGGCGGGCGTCGTCGAGCATGTAGGCGATGCGTGACGGGGGGTAGGCGGGGTCGACCGGGAGGTAGGCGGCTCCGGCTTTGAGTACGCCCAGGACGGCTACGACGGATTCCGGTGAGCGGGGCAGGGAGACCGCCACCACTTGTTCGGGTCCGATGCCCTGGGCGATGAGGGTGTGTGCGAAGCGGTTGGCCCTCGTGTCGAGTTGTTCGTACGTCAGCTCGGTCTCGCCGCAGACCAGCGCGACCGCGTCCGGCGCCGCCGCCACCCGCGCGGCGAACAGCTCGGGCAGGCTCGCTCCGGCCGCTTGCTCCTCGATGGCGGGCAGCAGCTCGCCGCTCTCCTCTGCGGACAGCAGACCGATCTCACCGATCGGCCGGCCGGGTGCGGCGGCGACCGAGGCCAGCAGCCTGATCCACCTGGCGGCCAGGGCCTCGACCGTCGCACGGTCGAACAGGTCGGTGCTGTACTCGACCGCACCGCTGAGCCCGGCCGGTTCGCCGTCGCTGCCGTACTCCTCCGCGAACCCGAAGGTCAGATCGAGCCGCGCGGTCCCGGTGAGCACGGCCATCCCGGAGACATGCAGGCCCGGCAGTTCGAAGGCGCCGCCCGGCGCGTTCTGCACGACCAGTCCGGTCTGGAACAGCGGGTGGTGGGACAGCGAACGCGACGGGTTCAGCGCTTCCACCAGGTGCTCGAAGGGCACGTCCTGGTGCGCGTACGCGGACAGTGCGCTCTCGCGCACCCGGCCCAGCAGCTCGGTGAAGGTCGGATCACCGCTCGTGTCGGTGCGCAGCACCAGGGTGTTGACGAAGAAACCGACCAGATCGTCTAGCGCCTCGTCCGTGCGCCCCGCGACCGGACTCCCGATCGCGATGTCCGTACCCGCACCCAGCCGGGTGTACAGCGCGGCCAGCGCCGCCTGCAGCACCATGAACAGGGTCGCCCCCGAGCGCCGTGCCAACTCCACCAGCGCCGCGTGCAGTTCGGCGTCGACTCGGAGTTCCAGCACATCACCGCCGTACGACATCGCGGCCGGGCGCGGCCGGTCGGCAGGCAGCCGCAGCTGCTCGGGCACACCGTCCAGCGTCCGCTTCCAGTAGGCGACCTGGCGGGCGAACAGGCTGTCGGCGTCGTTCTCGTCACCCAGGATCTCGTGCTGCCAGAGGGTGTAGTCGCCGTATGTCACAGGCAGCGGCGGCCATTGCGGCGCCACACCGCCCCGACGGGTGGTGTAGGCGGCGGCCAGGTCACGGGCGAGCGGTCCCATCGACCAGCCGTCCCCGACAATGTGGTGCATGACCAGCAGCAGCACATGCTCGTCCGGCGCGACCGCGAACAGCGTCGCCCGCAGAGGTACTTCCGATGTCAGGTCGAAGCCGCGCACCGCTGCCTCATGGAGCAGGGCTGACACCTCCGTCTCACCGGCCGTTCGCACGGTCAGCGGGACGGCGAACTCGTCGGAACCGAGCACCCGCTGGTGCGGAATGCCGCCCGTGTGCGGGAAGACCGTGCGAAGGGTCTCGTGCCGGTCCACCACGTCCACGAGCGCGGCACTCAGCGCGGCCCGGTCGAGGTCTCCGGACAGCCGCAGGGCCAGCGGCATGTGATAGGTGGCGCTCGGTGCCCCGAACTGCTGGAGGAACCAGAGCCGGCGCTGGGCGAACGACAGCGGCATCGTTTCGCGCCGGGGCCGGGGCACCAGGGCCTGCCGCGCGGTTCCGGCGTCGTGCAGCCCGGCCGCCAGTCCGGCGGCGGTCGGGGTCCGGAACAGGGCGCGCAGCTCCAGCTCGACCCCGAGGGTCGCCCGGGCCCGCGAGACCAGCCGGGTCGCGAGCAGGGAGTGCCCGCCCAGCGCGAAGAAGTCCTCGTCGACGCCGACCGAGGCAAGGCCCAGCACCTCGGCGAACAGCTCGCACATGATCTGCTCCTGCGGCGTGCGCGGAGCCCGGCCACCGGCGGCCGGACCCGGCTCCGGCGCGGGCAGCGCCGCCCGGTCCAGCTTGCCGTTCGGTGTCAGCGGCAGCGCGTCGAGCAGCACGAACGCTGACGGAACCAGATACTCCGGCACCCGGTCGCGCAGGTACGTGGCCAGGGCCGCCGCAGTCACCCCGCTCGCCCCGGTCGTGTCCGAAGGCACGGCATACGCGACGATCCGGTCCTCCCGCGCGAGCACCGCGACCTGCGACACACCCGGGTGCGCGGTCAGCTCGGCCTCGATCTCGCCCGGCTCGATCCGGAACCCGCGCACCTTGACCTGGTGGTCGACCCGGCCGCCGAATTCCAGCTCGCCATCGGCACGCCAGCGCACCAGATCGCCTGTGCGGTACATCCGCGACCCCGCCGGACCGTAAGGACTGGCGACAAAGCGCCCGGCGCTCAGCCCGGGCTGGTTCAGATAGCCGCGAGCCAGCCCCGCTCCGGCCAGATACAGCTCGCCCAGTACACCGGGGGCCACCGGACGCAGCGCCGAATCCAGCACATAGGCACGGCAGTTGGCAATGGGACGGCCGATCGGCACCGGCAGCGGGCAGTCGGCGGGGTCGGCCGGAAGCGCGTAGGCGGTGATCACATGTGTTTCGGCGGGCCCGTAGTGGTTGTGCAGTACCCGGCCGGGCCGGCTCGCCTGGAAGCGGCGCAGGGCGCCACCCAGCCGCATGGCCTCTCCGGCCTGCGCGATCAGCCGCAGGTGCGGCAGGTCCAGCCCGGCTTCCTCGGCCGCCTCGGCCAGCGCCTCGACCACCAGGTTCGGGGCGAACAGCTCCTCGACCCGGTGCCGTTCCAGCCAGCGGGCGAACAGCTCCGCGCTGCGGCGCTGCTCCTCCGTCGGCACCACCAGGGTCTTGCCGTACAGCAGCGCCGACAGCATTTCCTGCACCGACACGTCGAAGCTGATCGCGGTGAACTGCGCGGTGCGCGTGCCGGGTTCGCCACCGACGTTCCGGTGGTGCCACTCCAGCAGATTCAGCAGTCCCTCGGCGGGCATCGCGATGGCCTTGGGCCGGCCGGTGGAACCGGAGGTGTAGATGACGTAGGCAGGGTGCCGGGCGTCGGCGGGGACAGCCGGATCGTGCTCCGGCAGCTCCCCGGCCGGTGTCACGGCCGCGAGGTCGTCGAGCACCACGGCCGGCCGGGCGTCCTCCAGCATGTACCCGATGCGGGCGGCCGGGTAGTCCGGGTCGACCGGCAGATACGCCCCGCCGGTCTTGAGCACCGCGAGGACGGCGACCACCAGCTCGGCCGAACGCGGCAGCCGCAGGGCGACGACCTGCTCCGGGCCCACGCCGCGCGCGATCAGCGCGTGGGCCAGGCGGTTGGCCCGGAGATTCAGCTCGCGGTACGTCAGCACGGTGTCCTCGAACACCACGGCCGGGGCCTCCGGCGTCGTCCGGACCCGCGCTTCGAACAGCGCGGGCAGGGTGGCGTCGGGAGCCGGGCAGGCGGTGTCGTTGCGGGCGACCAGCAGCTCGCGCCGCTCCTCGGCGGTGAGGACGTCGATCCGGCTCAGCGGACGCCCGGGATCGGCGACCACCGCCGCCAGCAGCCGCAGCCACCGGTCGACCAGTGTCTCGACCGTCGCCGCGTCGAACAGGTCGGTGCTGTACTCGACCCGTCCGATGATGCCCTCGGCCGGCCCACCGGTCCCGGTGCGCTCCAGCAGGTGGAAGCCGAGGTCGAACATCGCCGTCGGCGTCCCTACCAGGACGATCTCGGTGTCCAGACCGCTCAGCTCGAACGCGGTGCGGGGCACGTTCTGCAGCGCGAGCAGTACCTGGAACAGCGGCTGGCGGGTGAGCGACCTGGACGGGTTGAGGGCCTCGACCACCTGCTCGAACGGCAGGTCCTGGTGTGCGTACGCGCCGAGCGCACCCTCGCGCACCCGGCCCAGCAACTCGGCGAAGGACGGGTCGCCGCCGGTGTCCGTACGCAGCACCAGGGTGTTGACGAAGAACCCGATGAGGTCGTCCAGCGCCTGGTCGGTCCGGCCGGCGATCAGGCTGCCGACCGGGATGTCCGTGCCCGCACCGAGCTTGTCCAGCAACGATGCCAGACCGGCCTGGAGCACCATGTACACGCTGGCGCCGTGCTCCCGTCCGAGCCGGACCAGGCCGGCGTGGAGTTCCGCGTCCACTTCGATCGCCAGATGGCCGCCGGAGCAGGAAGGTGTCGCGGTGCGGTGGCGGTCGGCGGGGAGCCGGATCTGCTCCGGCAGGTCGGCGAGTGCCCGCTTCCAGTAGCCGGTCTGACGGGCGAACAGACTCTCCCGGTCGGCCGCGTCGCCGAGCAGTTCGTGCTGCCACAGGGTGTAGTCGGCGTACTGCACGGGAAGCGGCGCCCACTCAGGCGCCCCGCCCTGGCGGCGTGCCGCGTACGCGGTGGCCAGATCGGCGGCCAGCGGTCCGAGCGACCAGCCGTCGCCGGCGATGTGGTGCATCACCAGGAGCAGCACATGGTCGTGCGCGGAGACCTCGAAGACCTCGGCGCGCAACGGCGGTTCGGTGGCGAGGTCGAAACCGCGCGCGGCGGCCGCCTCCAGCAGTTCCGGCAGGGCCCGCTCGTCCGCCGGGGCGACCGACAGCTTCGGTCCTGCCTCCCCGGTGGCGAGTACGCGCTGGCAGGGCACGCCGTCCATGGCCGGGAAGACCGTGCGCAGGGTTTCGTGCCGGTCGGTGAGATCGCTCAGTGCTGCCTCGAGAGCCGCCACGTCGAGCGGCCCCGAGAGCCGCCACGCGAGCGGCATGTTGTAGACGGAATCCGCACCCTCCAGCTGGCGCAGGAACCAGAGCCTGCGCTGAGCGGGCGACAGCGGCACCAGCTCGGGCCGCTCTGCCCGCTCCAGGGCGAGCCGGGCCCGTTCGGCACCGCCCAGCCCGGCGGCCAGCCCGGCCACGGTCGGCGTGCGGAACAGGGCGGACAGCGCCAGCTCCACGCCCAGCGTCGTACGGACACGGGCCACCAGCCGCGTAGCGAGCAGCGAGTGCCCGCCGAGGTCGAAGAAGTCGTCGTCGACACCGACCTGGGCCAGGCCCAGCACCTCGGCGAACAGCCCGGCCAGCACGTGTTCATGAGGGGAGTGCGGTGCCCGGCCGACTGCCGTCGCGGTGGACTCGGGCTCGGGCAGCGCGCGCCGGTCCAGTTTGCCGTTCGGCGTCAGCGGCAGAGCGTCCAGGGAGACGAACGCGGCCGGCACCATGTACTCCGGCAGCCGCTTGCGCAGATGCGCCCGCAGGTCCTCGGGCCGATGCTCGATCCCTGCGGCGGCCTGCGTGTAGGCGACCAGACGCGGTCCCTGCGAACCGTCCTGACGGACCATCACGGCGGCGCGTGCGACCTGGGGGTGTTCGGTGAGGACCGATTCGATCTCGCCGAGTTCGATGCGGAAGCCGCGGACCTTGACCTGGTCGTCGGTGCGGCCGAGGAATTCCATGTTGCCGTCGGGGTTCCATCGCACGAGGTCGCCCGTGCGGTACATCCGTGTGCCGTCCGCACCGAACGGGTCGGCCATGAAGCGTCCTGCGGTGAGGCCGGGCCGGTTCAGGTAGCCGCGCGCCAGTCCCGCACCGGCGATGTACAGCTCACCCGGCACACCCGAGGGCACGGGCCGCAACGCCGCGTCCAGCACGTACAGCCGGACACCGCCGAACGGCCGGCCGATCACCTGGCGCGGACTCGACGCCAGCGGCGCGAAGACCGAGTCCACCGTGCACTCGGACGGTCCGTAGTAGTTCAGGGAGAGCACTCCTTCGGCCGCCCTCAGCCGCTCCCACAGCCGCTCCGGCACGACCTCGCCGCCCAGCGCGACCACCGAAGGGCGCCACCGGGGGTCGTCCAGCAGACCGTGCTCGACCAGGACCCGAAGGTAGGAAGGGGTGCCGCCGACCGTGTCGAGGCCGGCCCGCACGGCGTACTCGAGGTAGGCCTCCGGGTCGGACCAGGTCGCCTCGTCCAGGACATGCAGCTCGTGGCCCGCGAACAGGGCGAACAGCTGGTCGCAGGAGCCGTCGAACGACACGGAGGTGGTCAGCCCCATCCGCATCCGCCTGCCGGTCAGGGCGAACAGCGGCCGCTGGTTGGCGAACAGGTTGACCAGGCCGCCGTGGGTCGCCACCACACCCTTGGGCCTGCCGGTGGAGCCGGAGGTGTAGATCACGTACGCCGGGTGGCCAGGGTCGACGGCCACCATCGGATCGGTGGCCGGACAGCCCGCCACCAGGGCGGCCGTCTCCGGCTCGTCGAGCACCAGCCGCCCGGCAGCACCGTCCGGCAGCCGGCCGAGGGTGCGGGCATCGGTCACCGTCAGGACCGGGCGGGCGTCGTCGAGCAGATACGCGATCCGGGCGGCCGGGTACTCGGGGTCGACCGGGACGTACGCCGCTCCGGTCTTCAGTACCGCGAGGATCGCCACCACGAGCTCGGCCGACCTCGGCAGCGCCACCGCCACCAGCCGCTCCGGCCCCGCGCCCCGCGCGATCAGCGCGTGCGCGAGCCGGTTGGCCCGCACCTCCAGCTCCGCGTACGTCAGCGAGACATCACCGCACACCACCGCGAGGGCGTCGGGAATCTCACGCACCTGAGCCCGGAACAGCTCCGGCAGGATCTCGGCCGGCGCCGCGGCCACCGCAGGTCCGGTACCCAGCCGCGTCAGCTCACGGTGCTCGTCGGCGGTGAGCAGACCGATCCGGCTCAGCCGCTGCCCCGGATCGGCGACAGCGGCGCGCAGCAACCGCTCCCACCGCCCGAGCATCGTCTCGACGGAGGCCGGGTCGTACAGGTCGCAGGCGTACTCGACGGAACCGTCGATCCCCTCCGGGGAGCCGTCCTCCGCGTGCCGCTCGGACATGGTGAAGATCAGGTCGAGCTTGGCCGTGGTGGAGGCCGACGGCATGGCGTCCACGCGCAGCCCCGGGAGCGCGAAATCGGCCCGGGGCGCGTTCTGCAGTACCAGCATCACCTGGAACAGCGGGTGGTGCGCCAGCGACCGGGACGGGTTCAGGACCTCGACCAGGTGCTCGAACGGAAGATCCTGGTGGGCATACCCGGCCAGAGCGGTGTCCCGGACCTGGCCCAGCAGTTCGGCGAACGTCGGATCGCCGGAGGTGTCGGTACGGAACACGAGGGTGTTGACGAAGTATCCGACCAGTTCGTCCTGCGCCTGGTCGGTCCGGCCGGCGACCGGGCTGCCGACCGGAATGTCGTCGCCCGCGCCGAGCTTGCTCAGCAGCGCCGCCAGACCGGCCTGGAGCACCATGAACAGACTGGTCCCGTGCGCGCGGGCGAGTTCGCGAAGACCACGGTGCAGCTCGGCGTCGAGACCGGCGAGCACCGAGCCGCCCCGATGCGTGGCGACCGCCGGGCGGGACCTGTCGGTGGGCAGCTGGATCAGCTCGGGGAGACTGTCCAACTGCCGGGTCCAGTAGCCGGCCTGGCCGGCGAGCAGGCTGTCCCGGTCGGCCGCGTCGCCGAGCAGTTCGTGCTGCCAGAGGGTGTAGTCGGCGTACTGGACCGGCAGCGGCGACCACTGCGGGGCCTCGCCGCGACGACGCGCCGCGTAGGCGGCGGTCAGGCCCTCCACGAGCGGGCCCAGCGACCAGCCGTCACCCGCGATGTGGTGGAGCACCAGCTGGACGACGTGTTCGTCCGGCGTCAGCTCGAACAGCTCGGCCCGCAACGGCACATCGACCGACAGGTCGAACTTGCGCGCCTTGGCCGTCGTCAGCAGAGCGGGCAGCTCTTCCTCGGTGGTCCGGCTCATGATCAGCCGAGGCCGGGCCGCCGTCACGTCCAGCACCTGCTGGTGCGGCACTCCGTCCACCGCGGGGAAGACAGTGCGCAGGCTCTCGTGCCGGGCCATCACATCCGCCACGGCTGCCTCAAGGGCCTGCCGGTCCAGCTCTCCGGACAGCCGCCAGGCCAGGGAGATGTGGTAGTTGGCACCGGCGCCCTCCAACTGGTGCAGGAACCACAGCCGCCGCTGTGCGAACGACAGCGGGATCACCGGGGGGCGCTCGCGCCGGACAAGGGCGGCCTGCGCGGGACCGGCCGCCGCCAGGGCGGCGGCCAGACCTGCCGGGGTCGGCGCCTCGAACAGGGTGCGCAGCGGCATCTCCACGCCGAGCGTCGCGCGGATACGGGCGGCGAGCCGGGTGGCCAGCAGCGAGTGCCCGCCCAGCTCGAAGAACCCGTCCTCGACACCGGCGGACGCCACCCCCAGGACCTCCGCGAACAGCTCGCAGAGGATCTGCTCCTGCGGAGTGCGCGGTGCCCGGGCGGCGACCGCCCGGGTGAAGCCCGGAGCGGGCAGGGCCCGGTGGTCCAGCTTGCCGTTGACGGTCAGCGGCAGCGCGTCCAGCACGACGAACGCCGAGGGCACCATGTACGCGGGCAACCGCTCACCCAGATGGGCCCGCAGGTCGGCGGAGCCCGGTGCGGCACCCTCGGCCGGCACGAGGTAGGCGGTCAGCCGGGTGTCGTCGGCCCGGTCCTGCCGGGACACCACGGCGACCTGGGCGATCCCCGGATGCGCGGCCAGCGCCGCCTCGATCTCACCGAGTTCGATCCGGAAGCCACGCACCTTCACCTGCTGGTCGGCCCGGCCGGCGTAGCGCAGGCTGCCGTCGGCCGAGCGGCGCACCACGTCACCGCTGCGGTACATCCGCGCTCCCGGCGGTCCGAACGGGTCCGCCACGAACCGCCCGGACGTCAGGCCCGGCCGGTTCAGATAGCCGCGCGCCAGTCCCGCGCCCGCGACGTACAGCTCGCCGGGCACGCCGGGAGCCACCGGACGCAGGCCGTTGTCGAGCACGTAGGCCCGCAGGTCCGGGAGGGCGGTGCCGATCCGGCCGGCGGCGGTGCCGGCCCCGTCGAGCGCCGCGTAGGTGACATGCACCGTGGTCTCGGTGATGCCGTACATGTTGACCAGTCGCGGCTCGTCCACCGGGTGCCTGTCGTACCAGCTCGCCAGCCGCGCGTGTTCCAGCGCCTCACCGCCGAACACCACCGTGCGCAGGGCGAGTCGGCCGCCCGTCTCCGGGGCTTCCGCGTCCGCCTGCATCAGCTGGTAGAAGGCGGACGGCGTCTGGTTGAGCACCGTCACCCGCTCGTGGGCGAGCAGTTCCAGGAACCGGCCGGGTGAGCGGCTGGTTTCGTGGTCCACGACGACCAGGCGGCCACCGTGCAGCAGCGCTCCCCACAGCTCCCACACCGAGAAGTCGAAGGCGTAGGAGTGGAAGAGGGTCCACACGTCCCCGGCGGAGAAGCCGAAAAGCTCCCGCGTGGTGTCGAACAGGCGCACCACGTTGCGATGCGGGACCACCACACCCTTGGGGTTACCGGTGGAGCCGGAGGTGTGGATGACGTAGGCGGCCTGGCCCGGGTCGATGGCGACCTCCGGGTTCGCGTCCGGCAGTCCGGTCAGGTCGTCGGCGTCCAGCAGCAGCCGGTCCACGTGCTCCGCCCCCGGCAGCTTCCCTGTCCGGCTCGTCGTCACGAGCAGCGAAGGCCGGGTGTCCTGGAGCAGATAGGCGATGCGGGCCGCCGGGTACTCCGGGTCCACCGGTACGTACGCGGCGCCGGCCTTGAGGACCGCGAGCACCGCGACGACCAGCTCCGCCGAACGGGGGAGAGCCAGCGCCACCCGGTCCTCCGGCCCCACCCCCCGGTCGATCAGGACGTGCGCCAGTCGGTTGGCGCGGGCGTTCACCTGCCCGTACGTCAGACTGACCGCGCCGTCCGTGAGGGCGGTGGCGTCCGGGGCGGCCCGCACCTGCCGCTCGAACAGGGCCGGCAGACTGCTTCGGGGCAGCCTGCTGTCCTGACCGGCATCGGCCGGCAGCAGTGCCCGGAGCTCGTCGGCGGACAGTACGTCCACCTGCCCGATCCTGCGGCCGGGATCCGCGACGACAGCGCGCAGCAGCCGCGTCCACCGTTCGACGATGCCGGTGACGGTGGCCGCGTCGAACAGATCGGTGCTGTACTCCACCACGCCCGACAGCCCGTCCTCACCGGGCTGTTCGGCTAGGACGAACGTCAGGTCGCACTTGGCCGTCCCGGTGTGGACCAGATCGGTCGCCACCCGCAGATGGGGCAGGTCGAAGGCACCGGACGGTGCGTTCTGAAGAGTGAGCATGGTCTGGAACAGCGGGTGGTGGGCAAGCGTCCGGGCCGGGTTCAACGCCTCCACGAGATGCTCGAAAGGCACCTCCTGGTGCGCGTACGCCGCCAGCGCGCCGGCCCGCACCCGGCCCAGCAGTTCGGTGAACGACGGGTCGCCGGACAGATCGGTGCGCAGCACCAGGGTGTTGACGAAGAAGCCGGCCAAGTCGTCCAGGGCCTCGTCGGTGCGACCCGCGATCGGTGTGCCGATCGGAATGTCGGTGCCGGCGCCGAGCTTGCCCAGCAGAGCGGCCAGACCGGCCTGCAGCACCATGAAGAGGCTGGCTCCGCCGTCGCGCGCGAGTTCACGCAGGCCCTGGTGCAGCTCGGCGTCGACGTGCACCGGAAGATGGGCGCCCCGGTAGGACATCGCCGTCGGCCGAGGCCTGTCGAAGGGCAGCTCGACCTGCTCGGGCAGGTCCGCCAGCTGTGCCCGCCAGTAGTCGAGCTGACCGAAGAGCAGGCTGTCGGGGTCGGTGCCGTCGCCCAGCAGCTCCTGTTGCCAGAGGGTGTAGTCGGCGTACTGGACCGGCAGCGGCGACCACTGCGGCTTGACGTTCTCGCTCCGGGCCGCGTAGGCGGTCGCCAGGTCCCGTGAGAGCGGCCCCGTCGACCAGCCGTCTCCGGCGATGTGGTGCACCACCAGCAACAGCACGTGCTCCTCGGCGCCGAGCCGGAACAGCTCGGCACGCAACGGGGGCTCCTCGGAGAGCTCGAAGCCGTGCCGTGCCGCCTCCGCCAACCGGTCCGGGAGTTCGCGCTCGCCCAGCTCGGTCACCCGCAGCCGCGGCCGTGCCGCGTCGAGGTCGAGCACCCGCTGGCACGGCACGCCGTCGACCACCGGAAAGACGGTGCGCAGGGTCTCGTGCCGCTCGGCCACGTCCGACAGGGCGGCTTGCAGGGCGTGCGGGTCCAGGCTTCCGGACAGCCGCAGAGTCAGCGGAATGTTGTAGGTGGCGCTCGGGCCCTCCATACGGTGCAGGAACCACAGCCGGCGCTGCGCGAACGACAGCGGAACCGTTCCGGGCCGCTCACGCCGCACCAGGGCCGGGCGCGCCCGGCCCGCGACGTCCACCGCCGCCGCCAGCTCCGCCACCGTCGGCGCGTCGAACAGATCGCGCAGTCTCAGCTCCACGCCCAGCACGGACCGCGCCCGGGAGATCAGCCGGGTGGCCAGCAGGGAGTGCCCGCCGAGGGCGAAGAAGTCGTCGTCGACACCGGCCTGAGCCAGGCCCAGCACCTCGGCGAACAGACCGGAGAGCAGGTGCTCCACGGCGGAACGCGGGGCCCGGCCCGGTGCGACGAGCTGCCGCCCGGGCGCCGGGAGGGCACGCCGGTCGAGCTTGCCGTTCGGGGTCAGTGGCAGCGCGTCCAGCACCATGAACGCCGACGGCACCATGTGCTCGGGCAGCCGCTCCCGCAGCCGGGACCGCAGCGCTTCGGCCGCGACGGCCTGTCCCTCGACGGGGACGACGTAGGCGGCCAGCAGGGGTTCCTCGTCGGTGCGCACCGTGACGGCGGCGCGTGCGACCTGGGGGTGTTCGGTGAGGACCGATTCGATCTCGCCGAGTTCGATGCGGAAGCCGCGGACCTTGACCTGGTCGTCGGTGCGGCCGAGGAATTCCAGGTTGCCGTCGGGGTTCCATCGCACGAGGTCGCCCGTGCGGTACATCCGTGTGCCGTCCGCACCGAACGGGTCGGCCATGAAGCGTCCTGCGGTGAGGCCGGGCCGGTTCAGGTAGCCGCGCGCCAGTCCCGCACCGGCGATGTACAGCTCACCCGGCACACCCGAGGGCACACGCCGCAACGCCGCGTCCAGCACATACAGCCGGGCGTTGGTGACGGGCCGGCCGATGACCGGGCTCGGGCTCGATGCCGTGGGGGCGGCCACCGAGTTGACGGTGCACTCCGAGGGACCGTACAGGTTGAGGCAGGAGACCCCGCCGACAGCCCGCAACCGCTCCCAGAGCTGCTCGGGGACGGCCTCGCCACCTGCCGCGACCAGCGCCGGGCGGCCCCGCGGATGGTCGAGCAGTCCATGGGCGACCAGGACGTGAAGGTAGGACGGGGTGGCCTCGACGTAGTCGAGACCCCGGCACGCCGCGTACTCGACGAAGGCCTCGGGGTCGGTCCAGGTCGCATGGTCCAGGACGTGCAGCTCGTGGCCGGCGAAGAGGGCCATCAGCTGGTTCCACGAGGCATCGAAGGACACCGAGGTGGTCAGCGCGACCCGCAGCCGCCGCCGCTTCTCCAGCAGCGGTGCGAACTGCACCAGCCGGTGGTCGGTGAGCAGATCGAGCAGTCCGCCGTGGGTCGCCACCACACCCTTGGGCCTGCCGGTGGAGCCGGAGGTGTAGATCACGTACGCCGGGTGGCCGGGGTCGACGGCCACCATCGGATCGGTGGCCGGGCAGCCCGCCACCAGGGCGGCCGTCTCCGGCTCGTCGAGCACCAGCCGCCCGCCCGCACCCCCGTCGGGCAGACCTTCACCGCTGCGGGCGTCGGTCACCGTCAGGGCCGGGCGGGCGTCGTCGAGCAGATACGCGATCCGGGCGGCCGGGTACTCGGGGTCGACCGGGACGTACGCCGCTCCGGTCTTCAGCACCGCGAGGATCGCCACCACGAGCTCGGCCGACCTCGGCAGCGCCACCGCCACCAGCCGCTCCGGCCCCGCGCCCCGCGCGATCAGCGCATGGGCGAGCCGGTTGGCCCGCGCGTCCAGCTCCGCGTACGTCAGCGAGTTCTCGCCGCACACCACCGCGGCGAGGTGCGGATCCGTCCGGACGTGCTCCCGGAACAGCTCCGGCAGGCTCTCGGTCGGAGCCGCTGCCGTCGGGCCGGAGCCGAGGGCCGCCACCTCGTGGTGCTCGTCGGCCGTGAGCAGGCCGATCCGGCCGACGGCTTCGTCCGGGTCGCAGTCCGCGACGGTGTCGAGCAGGGCGAGCAGCCGCTGCTGGTGCGCGGCGAGGTCGTCGTCGCCGTACACCTCCGGGGCGCCGTGCAGCCGGAGGAGCGGGGGATTTCCGTCCCGGTAGTCGAAGACCCAGACGGCCAGGTCGGTGGTCGACCCCGACACGAAGTGGTGCACCGAGGCGGGGCGCCCGGCGAAGCTCGGCCGGGCGTTGAAGGCCATGATGTTGACGATCAGCGGGAACGCGGTTCCGATGCTGCCGGGCGCGCCGAGGTCGCGCAGCAGGTCCTCGCTGCGGTAACGCTCGTGTGCGACGGCGGACTCGACCTCCCGGGCCACCTGGGAGACGAGATCGCCCCACGGCATGTCCGGTCGCACGGTCAGGCGCAGGGGCACCACGTTGGACAGGGTGCCGGGCACTGCCATGAGGCCGGCGCCCGAGCCTCGACGGGCGGTGACGGGGAGGGCCAGCACCACGTCCTGGGCGCCGCTCAGCCGGTGGACGTAGAGCGCCGTCGCCGCGACCATCAGCCGGGACCAGCGGACTCCGGCCCGGCCCGCCGCCGCCCGCAGCGCCTCGGGGCTCCGGAGTTCCCGTTCCCCGGCCACGCGCAGGGACCGGTGCGGGTCGGTCACGGATGTGCCGGTGAGCCGGGTCGCCGGGGGCAGGTCGGTGAAGCGTTTCGTCCAGTAGGAGCGGTCGGTCTCGAAGTCCGCGGATGCCCGGTAGGCGGCGTCGCTGTCGACGAGATCCCGCAGCGAGCCGAACGGGCAGGGCGGCACCTCGCCCCCGTCGGTCAGTGCCGAGTACACCTCGCCGACCCGCTGCCGGACCATGGAGCTGCTGATCGCGTCCAGCACGATGTGGTGGTAGTTCAGGTACCAGAGGAACTCCGTCGGTGACAGCCGGATCAGGGCATGGCCGAACAGCGGATCGTGGGCGAGGTCCAGCGGACGGGTCAGGTCCCGTTCCATCCAGTCCATGGCCGCCCCGCGGGGATCCGGTTCCTCGGCCAGATCGAGGTGGGCGGGTGCCCAGTCCCAGGTCTCGCGGAGGATCTGGCGCGGTCCCTCACCGTTGTCGACGAAGGTCACATGCAGGGCGTCGACCTCGTCGACCACCCGGCGCAGGGCGGCTTCGAACAGCTCGGGGTCGACCGGCCCGTGGATCTCCAGGCACTCACCGACCCGGTAGCCCGGGATCGGTGTCCGAGAGCTCTGCTCGGCGAGCCAGATCTCCCGCTGGGCAGCGGTCAGGGAAAGGACGTCTCCGTCGTGACGGGACATGGGGGGGGGTACCTCCAGAAGTGTGGGCAGGCGTGCGCGCAGGGCGTGCCGGGCCGCGCCGACCGCGGTGGTGTCACGCGATCGGCTGGCCGGGCGGCGTTTTTCTGCGGTCAGGCGGCGAGTTCGCCGGCCTGGAGCTGCCAGAGAGATGCGTAGAGCCCGTGCTGGGCGAGGAGTTCGTTGTGGGTGCCCTGTTCGGCGACGACGCCGCCCTCGTCCATGACGTAGATGCGGTCGGCGTGACGGACCGTGGACAGACGGTGGGCGATGACGACCATCGTGCGGTCGGCCGCGAAGCCACGCAGGGTGCGCTGGATGGCGGCCTCGGTCTCGTTGTCCACGGCGGAGGTTGCCTCGTCGAGGATCACGACCGGCGAGTCCTTGAGGATGGCACGGGCCAGGGCGATCCGCTGCCGCTGGCCGCCGGAGAGCCCGGCCCCGCGTTCACCGATCAGGGTGTCGTAGCCGTCCGGCAGCGTGGTGATGAAGGTGTGGGCCTCAGCCATGGCGGCGGCCCGGAGCACTGCCTCGTCCGACGCCCCGAAGGTTCCGTAGCGGATGTTGTCGGCGATACTGCCGTCGAAGAGGAACGGGTCCTGGGCGACGAAGCCGATGGCGTGACGTACCTGGTGCCGCCGTAGGTCACGCATGTCCTGTCCGTCGAGCAGCACCCTTCCGGACCCGGGGTCCTGGAAGCGCATCAGCAGCCTGGCGATCGTCGTCTTGCCGGAGCCGGTGGCGCCCACCAGGGCGGTCACCTGCCCGGCCGGGATGGTCAGTGAGAGATCCTCCAGTGCCGTCGGCCGGCCGGGGTAGGCGAAGGTGACCTCGTCGAGGACGATCTCGCCCCGCACCTCGGCGAGTTCGAGCGTCCCGTCGCCGCTGTCGGCCTCGACGGGAAGGGCGCGCAGCCGCTGGACCCGGTCGTACGAGGCGAGGGTGCGCTGGTACTGGTCGGCGATGCCGCCGAGCCGGCTCATCCGCATCAGCAGCATCTGGGGCAGCCCGATCAGTGGGCTGAACACTTCGAAGCGCAGGGTGCCGTTGAGCACCGAACGGCCGCCGATCAGCAGGGTCCCTGCCATGGACGCGGTGGTGCAGGACCGGACGGTCTCGGCGTGGCGGATCGTGCTCCGGTCGGTCTGCCGGCTGCTCTCCTGGACCGCCTCGCTCAGTTCGTCGATGCGTGCGGCCTCGTAGTCCTCGGTGCAGAAGCTCTTGACGGTCGCTCCGGCCTCGAGTGAGTTGATCACCTGACTGCCCAGCCTGGCCCGGCTCTCGCCGGTCGCGGCGTAGTCCGCCGCGGCCTGCTTCTGGTGGTGCAGCGACAGCCAGGCGATGACCGGGATCGGCAGGAAGGCGATCCAGGCGATCTGGGGTGCCAGCAGCAGGAAGGCCGGAACCAGGAGGGCCGTGCTGGTGCCGAGTTGCAGTACGTCGTTGGCCGGGCCGGCGAAGAAGGCGCCCAGCTGGCCGACGTCGTTGGTGAGGGCCCCGGCCACCCGGCTGGTCCGCTCACCCTCCAGCTGTCCCAGTTCGAGGTGTTGTACGTGTCGGTACGTGCGGCCCCGCCACTCGTGCTCGATGTCCTGGCCGAGCCGGCGCCACTGGAGGTTCGAGGCGTACGAGAGGCCCGCCACCGCTCCACAGGCCACGGCCACCAGCCCTGCCAGGCCCCAGAGTTGAGCGGACGCCGTGGTCAGGCCGAGGCTGACCAGCGGAGCCGCCTCGCCCTTGATGAGGACCAGCCCCGTCCAGCCGAGGAAGGTGCCGAGCGCCATTTCCGCGGCCTGGCAGGCGACGGACAGGGCGGCGGCCCGGTAGAGGCGGCGCCGGTGCGGACCGACGATCTCCAGCAAGGGGTGGCGTTCGGCGCCGGCGCCTGTCATGTCACGGGACGCGTCGGCCGCTCCGCGCCAGGCCTTACGGAGCACGACCGCGGTCGCCGCGGCAACCGCGCCCGCAGCCACCAGCTGCTTGCTCAGCGCCGACCCCTTGACCAGCGCCACCCCGGCCGTCACCCCGGCCGCCACCCCGCCGACGGCCAGCAACGGGCCCGGGGCCGGGCCGCGGTCCGACCGGGGGGCCGGGGCGGGGCGGGCCGGTGCCGGACGCCTCGCTCCGCCCGGTTCCGCCGCGACCCGGGTAACGGCCATGCGGATGATCCTGCCGATGTCCGTGGCACGGAGTCGCGCATCATGCCGGACGAGCACCCCGCCGGTGACGGGGCTGGCCTGGGCCTCGGTGATCCCGGGAATGTGGCGCAGCGCGGCGGCAAGGAGCTCGGCCGTCCGGGGACGTCCGAGGACCAGCTTGACGTCCCAGCGCTGGCGGCCCGGTGTGACCGAGCGCGGGCTCGCACCCAATTCCACGGAACGGAATCCGGTGGCGGCACCCAGTAGCGATGGCATGTGTACGATCACCTGTTTGCGGAGGTCGCGGAGAGCCGCCACGGACACGGCGGATTACGGCGACGGAGCGAAATATTGTGGACGGCTAATCTCGGCCGGACGGCCCTGCCAACGGCCACCGCCCGGGCACACTCCGTCGAAAACGATCAGAATGCGCGCCAGGCGGCGGCTGTCATCCCTTACGGGTTGTCAGTTCGTCTTTCCGGCGGCGCTGGGGGCGGTCACGCGGATCTTCGGGGCCCTCGGTTCCGCCTTGGGGGTGTTCTCAGCGGCGTGCCGGCTGTCACCGGAGTGGCTTTCGGCCTCGGCGGCGGCGAGCTGGGCTGCCACCACATCGGCGGCCACTTCGGCTGCGAGGTCGTGGATGTTCTCCCCAGCCTCCTGAGCTGCCTTTTTCACCTCCATCGCGATGCCGACGGACGCTTTGACGACTCCACCCACCAGTGGCTTGAGCAGTCGTTTGGCCAGTGGCGCGACGATGAGGCCGACCAGGAAGGGCGGTACGACAGGCGGCATGATGTTCCATCCTCTCTACGCATACGTATGACAGGGAACCCGGGAGCGCCGAACACCGAAGGAGTGCACAGCCGGGCGGATATGAAGAATTCCATCTCGAAATCCGGGGCTCATCCAACGAGTTCGGATTCCCGGATGCCGGAATGCGCCGTCCGATCCCGTGATCACGGTAGTCGAGCCACGCCCGGTTCAGCCAAATGACCCTGTACGGGTTCACTCATGTGAGTGATGAATGCCCTCTTGCGTAACCTCAGTCGCCACACGTCTGAATGTTGTGCGAAATGATTACCTGTTCATCGTCCAGCGAAGTTGCGTGTTCACCGCTGCCCGCGCTGCCCGTTGCCCGCTGTCCCCGGAACTGTGGCTCTCGCTCCTGGGGCCGTTCCGGGTGGATTCCGCGCCCACGGGGCCTTCGTGTCGTGGAAGGGTGTGCCGCCCTCGCCCGAGAGGCCCCGTCCCGCGCCGGCCCGACGGGCCGGAGCCTCCTCGTACGGGTGAATCGAGAATCACGGCCCCGGTCGCCTCCGGCGGCTCCCGGCCAGGCTGACTGGCGGTTCGCCATGTTCGAACACGCCTTCCGTGCAAGTCAGTTGGAACGCCGAGGTCCATCTCCGGTGCGATCATGACGCCATGCTCCGACGCACTCCGCCGGTCGCCCTGGCGGCCGCTCTCACGGCCGCGGCCGTCGCGCTGGGCGGCTGCGGCGGCGTAGCCACCTCCTCGACGAGCACCCCCCTGGTACACCGAGGCACCGTCAGGATCGCCGAGGCCGGCGAGACACCGAGCTTCGACCCGTACTCCGCCTTCGGCGCCGCCCAGGCCCGCTACGCCTACGACTCCCTGGTCAACCTCGCCCCCGACGGCACCCTGGTCACCGGCCTGGCCTCCTCCTGGGAGGCCACCACCACCACGGCCGTCTTCACCCTCCGTCCAGGCGTCACCTGCTCCGACGGCACCCCCCTCACCGCCTCGGCCGTGGCCCGGGCCCTCACCTACGCGAGCGACCCGGCCAACCAGCTCGCCGGCGCCCGGACCGTCCTTCCGGATGTCCCGTTCACCGTGAGCGCCGACGAAGGGGCCGGCAGGGTGTCGGCGACCGCCGCCGCCCCGTTCCCCTTCCTCACCCGCACCATCGGTCTGCTCCCCATCGTCTGCCCGGCCGGTCTCGACCGTCCCGGTTCACTGGAGCGCGCCACCCAGGGAACCGGCCCCTACGTACTGACCCGCTACACCCCAGGCGGGCCGTACGAGTTCACCGTCCGCGACGACTACTCCTGGGGACCCGCCGGGGCGACCACCAGGCGCCCCGGACTTCCCGCGCGCATCGTCATCTCGGTGGTGCCGCAGTCCTCCACAGCGGCGAATCTGCTGCTCACCGGTGGTGTCGACATCGCGGGCGTGAGCGGACCCGACCGCGCCCGGCTCACCGGCCACGGCCTGTCCACCGCCGATGTGCCGACCGTGGTCGGGCTCACGTTCTTCAACCAGCGTCCCGGACGGGTACTCGCCGACCGGGCGCTGCGCCGCGCCCTGGTCTCCGCTCTCGACCGCCAGGGCCTGGCCAACGTCGCCGTCGGCGGAACCGGCAGCCCCGCCGCCGACCTCGGCGCCGAGGGCGCCGTCTGCCACGCCGACCTCGCCGATGCCAACCTGCCCGCGCGGAACGCCGTCGAGGCCCTGCGCGAGGCCGGCTGGACCCGCTCCGCCGGCGGCCCGCTGACCAAGGACGGCCGGGTGCTACGGCTCCGCCTGATCACCAGCCCCGATCTCGGCCCTACCCTGGCCTCCGTCGCCGAGCTGATGGCCCGGGAGTGGACGGATATCGGCGCCGAGGTCGACCTGGTGACCGAGAGCCTGCCCGCCCTCGTCAACGCCATGTACCAAACTGCCGACTTCGACGTGGTGGTCGGCAGTACCCCTGGCTTCGCGCTGCCGGCCGGCTTCATCCCCTTCTTCTCCGGCGCGGCCCCCGCCCAGGGCCTCAACTTCGCGGGAGTGACCAATCCCGAGTACGACACCCTGGTCGCCCAGGCGCTCCGGGAGACCGACACCACCGGATGCGGAACCTGGAACCGGGCCGCCGCCGCGCTCTTCCGCTCGGCCGACGCGCTGCCGATCGCCGAAGGCCGGAGCAGCGTGTACGGCTACCGCACCACCTTCGCCACCACCTTCGGCGGCCAGCTCGTTCCCACCAGCATCCGGCTCCACCAGTGACCGCCCACCCCAGCGACCGAGGGCCCGCCATGTCCGTACCCCAGCTGCTGCGGCACCCCTGGACCGTGTTCCTGGGGCGCCGCACCGTCCGGCTGCTCCTCTCCCTCGCCTTCGTGCTCACCGCCTCCTTCGCGATGATCCGCCTCGTCCCCGGCGATCCGGTCAGGGCCGCGCTCGGCGTGGACGCCGCCCCCGACCTGGTGGCCGCCCGCAGGCACGCCCTCGGGCTCGACACCCCCTTCCTCACCCAGTACGGGCACTACCTCGGCGGCCTAGTGCACGGCGACCTCGGCACTTCTCTGGTCACCGGCACTCCGGTGGCCGAGATGATCCGCACCCGGCTGCCTGCCACCTTGGAGATCGCCGGGCTCGCCTTCCTGGTCACCCTCGTCATTGCCCTGCCCGGCGGCCTTCTCGCCGCCGTCCGCACCCTCGACGGCCGCCGCCCGCGCACCGAGCTGGCGTTCACCGCGGTCACCGCCGGCCTGGCCGGGGTACCGGACTTCGTCCTCGCCGCCGGCCTCACCGCACTGCTCGCCGTCGGTCTCCAACTGCTCCCGGTGGCGGGTGCGGCGGGCGTCGGGTCCTTCGTCCTGCCCGTCCTCGCGCTCTCCCTCGCCCCCACCGCGGTCCTGCTGCGCATCGTCCGGGTGGAGGCGCTGAAGGTGCTGAACGAGGACTACCTGCGCACCGCCCGCAGCAAACGGCTCTCTCCCGTACGTCGCTGCTTCAGGCACGCCGCACCGAACACGGCCACAGCCGCGCTCACCGTCGCCGGGAGCCTGCTGCCCGCCCTGATCGCCGGCACCGTGCTGGTCGAGAAGGTCTTCACCTGGCCGGGCATCGGCTCCGCCATGGCCCAGTCCGCGGTCGCGCAGGACTACCCGGTGGTCCAGGCGATGGTGCTGGTGCTGGGTACCACCGTGCTGCTCGCCGGCCTCCTCGTCGACGTTCTGCTCGCCGCACTCGATCCCCGTTCCGCCATCCGGGAGATGTGACCATGCGCCTTCCATCCGGCTTCCGGCTCCCGCCCATCGCCTGGGTCGCCGCAGTCATGCTGGTGTCCCTTGTCGCGCTCGCCCTGGCCGGTCCGCCGGTCTGGGGTGCGGCTGCCGACCGCCCGGACCCCTCTGCCGTGCTCCAGGGACCCTCCTCGGCCCACCTCTTCGGCACCGACGGGCTCGGCCGGGACCTGCTCGCCCGGGTCCTGACAGCCACCAGGCCCTCCCTGCTGCTCGCGCTGGCGGCGGTGGTGCTCGGTGCGGGTTCGGGAATCCTCGTCGGGGCCTCCACCGCCGTTCTCGGCCGGCGAGGCCGCCGGCTGACCGCGGGGATGATCAACCTCCTGCTCGCCTTCCCGGCACTGCTCGTCGCGATGTTCCTCGCGGTCGTGTTCGGCGCGGGCACCGCCGGGGCCGTGCTGGCCCTCGCGGCGGCGGGTGTCCCCGGATTCGCCCGGCTCGCCCAGACCCTGGCCGCGGGCGTCGCGGGCACCGACCACCTGGCCGCCGCCCGTGTCCTCGGCCTGCGCCGGCACCGGATGCTGTGGCGGCATGTCCTGCCCAACATCGCGGAGCCGCTGCTCCTGAGCACCACCACGGCGGCGGGCACCACTCTGGTCGCGCTCTCCGGGCTGAGCTTCCTCGGCCTGGGCGTCCAGCCGCCCGACTACGACTGGGGGCTGCTGCTCAGCCAGGGGCTCGACCGGATCTACGCCGAGCCACTGCCCGCGCTGGCCCCGGGCCTCGCCGTTCTCTACGCGGCCCTGGCCTTCCAGCTGCTCGGCGAGGCCCTGGCCGGGACCGTCGCCCGCCGCGGCCCGGCGCCACGCACCCCGGCACCGGCACCCGCGCCGAGCGGCCCGGCCAAGGAGGGGCTGGTTCTCCAGGTCGAGGACCTCACCGTTGAACTCCCCACCCCCGAGGGCGCGATCCGGCCGGTGCGCGGTGTGAGCCTTTCCGTGCGGCCGGGCGAGGCCGTCGGGCTCGTCGGCGAATCGGGGTCGGGCAAGTCGCTCACCGCGCTCGCCGTCGCCGACCTGCTTCCGTACGGTGCCAGGGTCTCCCGGCGCACCCTGCGCCTGCTCGGAGCCGACCTCGCCGCCCTGACGCCCAAGGAACGGGACAAGCACCTCGCGACGGCTCTGGCCATGATCTTTCAGAACCCGGCCTCGGCGCTCAACCCGGCCCTGCGGATCGCCACCCAGCTCACCGAGGCCGTCCGGGCCCACCGGGGCACGAGCCGTGCCCAGGCCACCGCGGAGGCTGCCGAAGCCCTGCGCCGGGTCGCCCTGTCCCCGGCCCTGCTGCGCTCACGTCCGTACCAGCTCTCGGGCGGCCAGCGGCAGCGCGTGATGATCGCGTCCGGGCTGATGACGCGACCGGAGCTGATCATCGCCGACGAACCGACCACCGCGCTCGACGTCACCGCGCAGCGGCAGATCATGCAGCTGCTCACCGACATCAGACGGGACACCTCCGCCGCGATCCTGTTCATCAGCCACGACATCGCACTCGTGGGGGAGTTCTGCGAACGGGTCCTGGTGATGTACGCCGGCACCATCGTCGAGGAGGTGCCCGCCGACCGCCTCGCCGACGGCGCCCGGCACCCCTACACCCGGGCTCTGGTCGCCTCGGTGCCCGACCTCGCCGCCGACCGGGGCCGGCCGCTGCCGACGATCGGGGGCGCGCCGCCCGACCCGCTCGCGCCCGCACCGGGATGCCCGTTCGAGCCCCGCTGTCCGCGCCGCGACGACCGCTGTGCCGAACAGGTCCCGCCTTTGCGGGACATCGACGCCACCCACCGGGTCGCCTGCTGGAATCCGGTACCGGTGACCCCGGTCCTGGAGACGGTGGCCGCTTCATGACCGCTCTTCAGGTGACCGACCTGACCGTCCGTCACCCCGGCTCCCGCGTCTCCCCCGCCGCTGTGGACGGTGTCTCGCTGGAGATTCCTTCCGGCACCACGCTCGGGCTCGTGGGCGAGTCCGGCTCCGGGAAGTCCAGCCTGGCCGGGGCGATCGTCGGCCTCGTACCCCTGCACGGTGGCCGGGTGCTGATCGACGGCTGGGAGGTCCGCACCCGCACCGTTCGTGACCGGCGTCGGCTGGGCAGCCTCGTCCAGGTCGTCCTCCAGGACCCGGACACCACGCTCGACCCCCGGATGACGGCCCGCCAGACGCTCGTCGAAGCCGCCACCGTCTTCCACCGGCTCGACCGGGCCGCCCGCGCGGAGCGGGTCACCGAGCTGCTCGGTCTCGTCGGCCTGGACCCAGCGCTCGCCGACCGCCTCCCGCGACAGCTGTCCGGCGGCCAGCGCCAGCGGGTCTCCCTCGCCCGCGCCCTGGCTGCCGGCCCCGGCCTGCTGATCGCCGACGAGATCACCTCGGCGCTCGACGTCTCCGTGCAGGCCTCCGTCCTCAACACGATCCGCGAACTCCAGCGGCGGCTCGGACTGTCCGTGCTCTTCATCGGTCACAATCTGCCGGCGGTCTGCCACGTCTCCGATGCCGTGGCGGTGATGCGGCACGGCCGGATCGTCGAGAGTGCCCCCACCGAGACGATCCTGCGCACGCCGGAACACCCCTACACCCGAACGCTGCTCGCCTCCGTGCCGTCCCTGCGTCCTGCGGTGCCCCGCAGGCGCGCATCCGTTCCGCCCATGCGCGTCTCCGGGTCGGAGGAGAGGGCGTGATGGCATACGCCGACGCCCATGCGAAAACCGAGGACCACCGTTATCCGTACCCCGCGTCCTCGCGGCACGGCGGAGAAATTCCCGCATGCAGACGTCAATCAGGAAAGCCTTTCCTCACTCTCCTTGGTTAAAGAGTGAACTTAGGGTCGGAATTCCGTGAGATGATGCGGCGGCATTTGAATCGTGAAGGTTTTGAAAGTGCTGTGAATTGGGCAGCCGACATCGAAAGGAATGGGGAATGAGAATTCTTCGGGGAACACCGATCGCGCCCGAGCGGAGGGCCGCGGAGTGACAGTTGCCCTGGACCGCGACCTGGTCCACCAGACCGGTGCGGGCCTGTCCGTACCGTTCGCCATCGCCGGAACCGGGATGCACCTGCCACCAACGGTCGTCACCAACCAGGATCTCACCCGCACCCTGGACACCAGCGACGCGTGGATCACCAGCCGTACCGGAATCCGCGAACGCCGCCGCCTGGACCCGCTTCTGGCGACATCCGACATGTGCGTCGCCGCAGCCCACCCGGCTCTGGAAGCCGCCGGCACCGGGCCCGCCCAACTGGACGCGGTCATCGTCGCCTCCTACACCGGGGACCAGCCCCTCCTGTCGACCGCACTGATCGTCAAGGACGCCATCGGCGCCCACCGTGCGCTGGCCCTGGACGTCACCCAGGCCGCCTGTGCCTCCGGTGTCCAGGCCATGCTGATCGCCGCCCACCTCCTGCAGAACCCCTCCATCACCACCATCCTGCTCCTCGCGGCCGACTGCGCCTCCAGGATCACCGATCCCACCGACCGCACCACCGGTGTGTTCTTCGGCGACGCCGCGGCAGCCGTCGTCCTCACCCGTACCGACACCCCTGGAGCGGGTCTGCTCTCCTACAGCCTGGGCTCGCAGCTTTCCTACGGCGTCCAGATTCCCGCCGGGGGCTCCCGGCTTCCCGCCAGCCCCGCGACCGTCGCCGCCGGAGACCACTACCTGTCCATGGACGGACGCGCCGTCTGGAACGCCGCGACCACACGGCTGCCCGAGAGCATCACCAGCGCGGCCCGCCGCGCCGGCGTGCCGGTCGACCGGATCCGGCACTTCTTCCTGCACCAGGCCAACCTGAACATCCTCACCGAAGCCATGACCGCCCTGGGCGTTCCCCGTGAGCGCGCGCCCATCACCGTCGACCGGCTGGGCAACACCGGATCAGCCGGTCTGTTCACCGCGCTGCACACCACCCTCGCCGAAGGCTCCCTGCTTCCGGGAGACACCTATGTGCTGTCGGGGATCGGCGCAGGCTTCCAGTGGGGAACCCTCTGCCTCCGGCACGCCTGACGGACTCGCAGAGCGAGGTTTCACGGACCGTTGTCCGGCCTCTCCCATGCCTCTGACCCGTCTGCCCACGGACGAGTGAACTCCCGGCGATTACGGGTGTGTTCGCTGCCGCGAGCACCAGCATGGACACCATGGCCACCACACACTCCCGGGTTGAACGGGCCGCTCAGGCCCGTGCAGCCCAAGCTCAGCTCACCGCCGACGGAATCGACGGGGTGGTGTTCGGCTGGGTCGACAACGCCGGGCTCACCCGGGTGAAATCCGTCCCCCTCGCCCAACTCGAACACGCCGCCCAGTACGGTGTCGGTGCCCTTCCCTGCTTCGATGTCTCCCTGGTGGACGACTCCTTCGCCAAAGCGCCATCGAATACCGGTCCGATGGGCGACCTGCGGCTCGTCCCCGACCTCGACCGGCTCACCCCGCTTGCCGCACAGCCCGGCTGGGCCTGGGCCCCGGCCGATCGGTACACCCAGGACGGCACCCCGCACCCCGGCTGCCAGCGCGGCTTCGCCCGACGGGCCACCGAGGCCGTCGAGCGGCGTGGGCTCTCGGTGCGAGCCGGGATCGAGATCGAGTGGGTGGTGGCGGACGCCGCCGGCGCCCCCGCAACGGCCGGTCCCGGGTACGGGATGACCCGCGTCATCGAGCACTCCGACTACCTGCGGGATCTGCTGCGCGCACTCACCGGGCAAGGAGTGGACGTGCTGCAACTCCACCCCGAGTACGCCGCCGGACAGTTCGAGGTCTCGGTCGCCGCAGAGGGGCCGGTCGAAGCGGCCGACACCACGATGCTGGTGCGCCACACCATCCGGGCCGTATCCGCCCGGCACGGTCTGCGTGTCTCGTACGCGCCCGTCTTCACCGAGGGCGAGATCGGCAACGGCGGCCACCTCCACCTCAGCCTCTGGCGGCAGGGCGGGAACCTCGGACACGGCGGCCCCGGCCGCCACGGGCTCCACCCTGAAGCCGAGCACTTTCTCGCGGGCGTACTGACCGAGTTGCCCGCTCTGCTCGCCCTCGGCGCACCCGGCGTCGCCTCCTACCTCCGCCTGGTCCCTTCCCGCTTCGCCGGGGCGTACCGCTGCTGGGGCCTGGAGAACCGCGAGGCGGCGCTGCGCCTGATCGCCGGCTCCACCGCAGGTCAGGCCAATGCCGAGGTCAAGTGCTTCGACGCCACCGCCAACCCGTATCTGGCGATCGGCGGGGTGCTGGCCGCCGGACTCGCCGGTCTCGACGCCGCTCTGCCCCTGCCTCCCGAGACCCGGAGCGACCCGGCGGCCCTCGGCGGCGTCGAACGCCTTCCGGCGAGCCTGCCGGAGACGACCGACGCCTACGAGAAGTCCGCCGTGCTCCGGCAGGCGCTCGGCGCCGAACTCTACGAAGCCGTGCTTGCGGTCCGGCGGGCGGAGTCGGAGCTGTTCGCGACGCATACCGACGCGGATGTCATCGAGGCGGTCCGCTGGCGGCATTGACGGGCAAGTCATGCAACGGCCCCGTCGTGGTGCCGTTTTCCAGAGGCTTCGCCATGTAGACCGCCTCGGCACCGTAGCTCGCGGGCAGCCCGACCTCGGGCCGGGCGCGGTAGCCGAGCGTGGCCCACAGCACCTGCGAGCCCTGTACCGCGACCAGGGAGAGCGTCTCGTAGGAAGCCGTCCGTACTGTCTCCTCCACGTGCCGTTGCATCCGGCCTGCCAGCCCCCGGCCGCGTGACCGCTCGGCGATCACCAGGTCGTGGAGGTGCAGATTGCTGCCCGGACCCGAGCCTTCTTCGGCCAGGCTCAGGTCCGGGGAGCGGAAGAGCGGGTACGGCAGCGCGAGCAGGTATCCGGAGAAGACGCCCGCATGCTCCAGCACGAAGCAGGTCGAGGGCGAGGCCTCGTGCCGGGAGCGCAGCGCCGCCTCTCCCTCGGACAGGCCGCTCGCCGCGTAGGCGCGTTTCTCCAAGGTCACCAACTCGGCCCAGTCCTCCTCCTGGAGCAGCCGGATCCGGATGTCGTTCATGCGCCGTCTCCTTCCGGAGCCGGGCCGCCGACGCAGGTGTACGGCAGGGGCGGGAAGCCGTTGAACCCCTGGGTGGCATAGGCGGCGGCGTACGCACCGCATGAATGGACCCAGACCGGGTCGCCGGAGGCGATCGTGCGCGGGACCCGTACCCTGCCGTCCTGGGCGTACGCGTCGTCACTGTCACAGGTCGGACCGGCCACGACCGCGTTGACGAACTGCCCGTCGGGGCAGGCCGGGAACTCCAGCCGGTACTGCAACTGGTCCATCTCGTAGAGCCCGTTGAACTTTCCGCAGCTGAGGTATAGCCAGTCCTCACGGCTGCCGTCGAGCCGATGGCGGGAGGTGAGCCGGGCGACGTGGGCACGGATCGCTCCGTGGTCGGCGACCAGGTGGCGGCCGGGCTCCAGCAGGAAGTCCAGCGGGGCGGCATTGACGGAGCGCAACCATTGCATGCCTGCGCGGATCACCATGAACATTTCTTCCAGCGGCGGTTGCAGTGCCCGCCCGCGCCGGTCCAGGACACCGAGGGCGGGCAGCCCGCCACCGAGGTTGATCCGGTCCGGGACGATGCCGAGCCGGTTGAGCCGCTCAAGCAGGGCGGCCAGTGTCTCGATCGCCTCTCCCCAAGCCTGCGCCGTCATCTGCTGGGATCCGACGTGCACAGACAGACCGGAGGGCACCAGCCCTGAGGCCCGTGCGGCGCCGAGCACCCGCAGGGCATCATCCGGCGAACAGCCGAACTTGTGGCTCAGGCCCCACAACGCACCCTCGCCGCTCGTCGCGACCCGGCAGAACACCCGGGATCCGGGGGCGTGCTCGGCGATCGCGGCGACATCCTCCACGCTGTCGCTGGCGAAGTCACTCACGCCCAGCCGGTGGGCCTCGGCAATGCTGCGGTCGGACTTGACGGTGTTTCCGTAGTGGACCGATTCGGGGGCCACCCCGGTGCGCAGCGCCTGGACGATCTCCTGCGGTCCGGCCGCGTCGAAGCCGGAACCCAGCCGGGCGAGATGGCCGAGCACCTCGTCCACGGGGCAGGCCTTCATAGCGAACCGGATCGCGACACCGGGCAGTTCGGCGCACAGGTCGGTGTACTGGCGGCCGATGCCGTCCAGGTCGTAGATGAGGGCGTCCTCGGAGGCGGCGGCGAGTGCGGCGCGCAGCGCAGAACGGTGGTCCTGGCCGACACGTCCGGGGAGGCGGGCGGTGGACGCGTGCACGGCGGCCGACGCGGACAGGGTGCGGTGGCCGCTGCTGCGGTCGGCGGCCCGGCGCTGCTCGGCGATATGTAGCGTCTCGGTGGCCTGAGGCCTCACGTGTGAACTTCCAATCCAGCTGGGTGATCGATGCCATGGGCTTGCTGGCACCCACAGGGGAAACGAGAGGGGCCCAGGTCGGTAATGACGCCTGACCCGGCTTTTCTCCCCGCCGCTCATTACGCGCCACGCGTCATCGGGATGGTGCTCAAAAGAGATGCGGGGCATCCGGGATTTCCGTGGCCGGGGAGTATCACGCGAGTGAGAGAGGTGTCGGGCGGTGTGGTAGGAAATGCGTGCGGTGGCAAGGGAGATCGACGTGGTGGTCGCGGACGACCAGGAGCTCGTGCGGGCCGGGTTCCGGCTGATCCTCGACGCGCAGCCCGGCATCACCGTCGTGGGTGAGGCGGTCGACGGCGTCGAGTGCATGGCGATGGCCCGTGAGCTGCGGCCCCGGGTGGTGCTCGCGGACATCCGCATGCCTCGTCTCGACGGTCTTGAGGTGACCCGGCAGCTTCGGGCTCAGCGAACGGGAGCTGGAGATCGTCGGGCTGGTGGCGGCCGCCCGGCGGCGCTCCCGCCCCAGTGCTCGGAGCGGGGTTTCTGCCGTGCGGAGCGGCAGCGGGAGGTCTGCGCGGATCTGCCCGCCGCCGTGCGGGACGGGTCCGGCGTGGAACCTGCTGTCCAGGGCCTCGGCGCTCTCCTGTCCCGGGCCAGTGCCAGGTGCTCAGCCTGGTGTACGTCCTGGGTGGCACGCTGACGGCGCAGCTCCACGGCCCGGATCACACCCAGTACAGCAGCCGGCCCTATCTGCCGGGGGGAGGCTCGTTCCGAGCGGAGTTCGCCTTCCCCGGCCGACCGATCAGCCGAAGAGCCGGGAACCGAGCGGATGCTGTCGGTCGAATCCGGGAAGGACCAGGAACGTCGCGGCGGCGGTTGTGGTGGTGAAATCCAGGAGTGCGTCGGATGCGTCCATGCGGGCGAGGGTGGCGGTGAAGGCCCGCAGCTCGTTCTGGAAGCTGATGAAGAGCAGGCCGGGCGCGGGGTCGTCGATGTTGTACGAGCGGCGGAGCAGATGGCCGACGCCGACCGCGGCGGGGTTCGCCCTGCGTACGTGGGCGTCCACGGGGACGAGATAGCGTCCGTCCGCCGTCTTGGCGCCGAGCTCCGGTCCCGAGTCCGCTGCGCCCCCGGAGAGAGGCACACCGCTGGCCCGTCGCCGGCCGAAGACCGCCTCCTGCTCGGCCACGGACAGGGCGGCGAAACGCGGCAGGTCGAGTTCCATGCGCCGCAGAACGGCGAGGGTGCCGCCCGCGACCGCCGAAGGCCGGGCCAGCCACAGGTCGTGCCGCTGTTCGGCTTTCGTATGCGGGCCCACGATGCCGTCGATGAAGCCGAACGGATTCCGTGGCGCGGTCCGCCCGTTGCCGAGGGAGACGTTGGTGCCGCGACGTCCGGACTGCCGCCAGCGTTCCTGGATACGGTCTCCGCCCCGGTCCATGAGCGCGGCGGCGACGACCGAGGGGAGCACCGGGTCGCCTGCGCAGATCTGCAACAGCAGATCACCGCCGCGTGCCCGCGGGGCGATCCGTTCGCGGGAGAAGCGCGGGAGGTCGGCCGCGCCGGGCAGCGAAGCACCGGCGGTGCGCACCAGCCGGGGGCCCACGCCCACGGTCACGGTGAGATCGCCCGGCTCCAGGCCCAGCAGCCGGGGGTCGGTCCCCGCCGTGAGTCCGCCGATCGCCCGGCCGAGTTCGGCCAGAAGAGGACCGGGAGCCACGCCCGCAACGACGTCTGCCACCACCGCCAGCAGGTTGCCCTGGGCGGGCTGGGGAAGCGTGATGCCGGCCTGATGCGGGCCCGTCGGTACGACCGGGGCCGGTGTGGCCGCCGGGCCGGAGGCGGACCGGCCCGCCTGGGCGGAGTCCGAGGTGCACCCGGCCGTCAGACCGGCGGCCACCACGGTCCCGGTGACATTCAGGAGCATACGACGTGACGGGTGCGGCTCAGCAGGGTGCATGGTGTGCAGAGTGCCACAGCAATTCACACGCGCCGACCAACCTCGTCACGCAGGGGCGGAGTTGGTCGTCGTGCCAGAATGGGATCATGCCTCGATCGGTTCTTCGCGTGTTTGCGGCGGTGCTGGGCACCTTGGTACTTGTGTCCGGTTGTGGCGGAGGCGACGACGGAGCGAGCATAGACAGACGACCGCTTGGTGCGGATGTGACCATCCGAGTGCCCGCCGACGCCCCGACGATCTCGGCCGCGGTGTCGTCGGCCCACCCCGGTGACCTGGTACTGGTCGCCCCGGGTATCTACCACGAATCGGTGACGATCAAGACGGCCCGCATCACGCTGCGCGGCGAGTCCCGGCACAAGGTGGTCATCGACGGGCGGTTGCGTCAGCCGAACGGTGTCGTTGTCTCCGCCCCCGGGGTGGCCGTGGAGAACCTGACCGTGCGGAACAACACGCAGAACGGGGTTCTGGTCACCGGCTCGGCGAAGGCCGCCGCCGGCCTGCCGGGACAGTCCGGCGGTTACGACACCGGCGACGAACCCGTCACCTTCCTGAAGTCATTCCTCGTCTCCCATGTGACGGCGACCCGCAACGGGCTGTACGGCATCTACGCGTTCTCAGCGCAGAACGGTGTCATCGAGCACTCGTACACGTCGGGCTCGGCCGACTCGGGCATCTACGTCGGACAGTGCAGTCCCTGTCGCATCGTGGTGCGGGACAACGTCGCCGAACTCAACGCGATCGGCTACGAAGGCACCAACGCCAGTGGGGACATGTACGTGGTGGGCAACCGCCTGGTCGGCAATCGGGTCGGCCTGACCACCAACTCCGACCACCAGGAGAAGCTGCTCCCGCAGCGGGACGCCGTCATCGCGGGCAATCTGATCGCCGCCAACCAGCAGCGGGCCACCCCGGAGCAGGCCGATGGCGGATGGGGTATCGGCATCGGCGTCGATGGCGGCAGCGACAACCGGTTCACGCGCAACCGCATCGCCGACAACAGCGACGCCGGCCTGATGATCACCGCCACCTCCGACATCCCTCCGGTCGGCAACAGGATCGTGGACAACGTGTTCACCGGCAACGGCATCGACATCGGATGGACGTTCCCCACCGCCACGCGAGGACGGGGGAACTGCCTCCGCGGGAACGACCTGCGCACCACGTCACCGGCCAGGCTCGCAACCACCGCCTCCTGCCCCCAACCGGCCAAGTCCAGCTCTCCGGAGAGCAGTTGGAACGCTCCAGCAGCACCAGGCGGTATCGCGTTCACCAAGGTGGCAGCACCTGGTGCGCAGCCGCAGTTCCCCAGGGCCACCACGGAGGGTGCCACCGTGGTCCCGGCCGTTCCGGTGCTGCCGGACACGTCGGACGTCTCGTTGCCCCCGGTGTCCCTGCTCGCCGGGAACGCACGGGTGCAGTTGTTCTGAAGGCCCAGTTGTTCCGAAAGTCCAGGTGTTCTGGACGGTACAGCTGTTCTGAACAGCGGCTACGGACTCGTGGAGACCCCGGATACGGCCTTGATCGGAACGTACTTCCGGGTGTCGAAGTCGACGACCACCGGCTCCGGCGCGGAGGCCAGGTCGACGCGGACCCGGTACATGGTGCCGTCCGAGCCGACCCAGTAGCGCACTCTGCTCGCTGCGCCGGAGGTCGCCGCGCTCGGGCCGGCCGCACCGGAGTCGGCTGAACCGGGTTTCGCCGAACCCGGGTTCGCCGAGCCGGGGCCGGCTGCACCGGGGCGGTCGTGGGCGGCGGGCGTCGGGCCGGTCATGACATCCACCTCATGGCCGTCCGCCCGGTCCCGCCCCCACCAGCGGGCGCCGTTCTGAGGCAGCAGTTGAGCGTTGTCCGGCCGGTCGCTGCCGAGACTGAGCACGATGCCCAGCGAACTGTCCAGAGAGCTGCCGGCCGACTGCAGCGGGCGGCGGAACCAGCCTGAGCGGGGCGGCGACACGGGTGGGTGCGCCGGGGCCTTCGCCAGCGGATGAAAGAACACCGAGTCGGCCGTCCACTGGATCAGCCCGTCGCTGGACGTGTTGCGCCCCGTACCGTGCACCACCCCGTAACCGATCTGCTTCTCGTAGTCGACGGAACCGGTGACGGCCAGCCGGCCGGCGGTTCCCGGGACGGTGATCGTCAGCGCGCGGCCGTGCGCCTCGTAGTTGCGGAACCGAGTGAGCGCCAGCCGGTCCGCCTCGTCCGGACTCAGGGCGCGAGGCCCGCTCGGGCCGGAGCCGCTCTCCGCGACCAGCAACACGGTCACCAGGACGGCCGCCGGCCCGACGACGGCTGCCGCCCACCATGGCCGCGGCCATGGGCGCCGACCGGCGACCTTGTCCGGTGGAGCCTGCCGGACTCTCCCGTTCCGCACGTGACGCGATGCTGCCACTTTTCTGATTCACCCTCTTGGCCACGGACAACGCCAAGGCCGGCCCTCGTGGACCGGCCGAGACGTGATCGGTTGTTCGGATCAGTAGTTCGTTCAGGGCTTCTGGGCGCGACGCTTCCTGCTCACGACCGTGATGGCCACGCCCGCACCCACCGCCAGACCGACGAGCGCGATCATCTGTGGCAGCCCGGAGGCACCGGTGTTCGCCAGCCAGCCGCCGGAACCGCTGGAACTGCTGGAACCACCGGAACCGCTCCAACCACCCGAACCACCGGCAGTGTCATGCGTGGGCGGGTGCTGGTGCTTCGGGGGCCAGGTCGGGCTCGGGGAGGGGGTCGGTTTCGAGGGCGGCGTCCTCTTTCGGATGTACACACCGGCGTCGATCGTGTGATCGACCTCGCCCGCCTTGTCCGGCGCCGTGACACGTGCGGAGCCGTTGCACAACTCCCCGTCCACCGGCGGGGTCACGTTGGAGTCGTGCGCACGGTCGTCGCCGGCTCGCGGGCGGGTGAACCGCAGTTCGCTCGCCGAGGGCTGCTCGGGCACCAGGCTGGTGTCCGCGGTGCACACGTTGAACTGCACCGTGTACTTCGCACCCGGGGTGAGTGCGTACGCGGCGCCTACGCCACCGAAGTAGTACTCGCCGGCAGCATCGGTCCTGGTCGTGGCGACCTGCTTGCCGTCCGCGTCCAACAGGTTGACCGTCGCCTCCGGCAGCAGGATTTCCGCCGGGTCCTGGATCCCGTTGTGGTCGCCGTCGAACCAGACGAGGTTGCCGATCTGGATCGGCGCGTTCGCCGCGGCGAAGTCGACGTCACCGAGGCCGCCCGCCTTGCCGAACCCGCCCTGCTCCCGGCTGACGAACTGGTACGCGTTGGCGTTCGGAGCGTTTCCCGGACCCTGACCGTTCGCGATGTTGTGGTAGCCGGTCCCGGAGGTCGCGACGTTGACGGTGGGGTCGAACTCCGTGCTGACGACCCACTGCTGCTGCGGAATGTATGCCACCGACCCGAGCGCGGTCTCCTGGTGCGCGCCGACGTAGAAGTCACCGGGGAAGTACTCGACGGCATCGCCGCCCTGGCCACCGGAGTTGGCCGGGGTGGCGTGGTTGGGGCAGCTTCCGGTGCCTTCCCACTCGTATCCATCGTCGGACGTGGCACAGGCCATGTTGATGTCACCACCGGACATGCCCGTCTCCGCCGTGTCGTTCAGCGGGCGGGGGTCGAGCCCGCCCTCGCTGAGCACGTCCATGAACCGGTCACGGAATCCCAGAACCATCGAGCCGTCGCGCGCGAAGGCCAGGGAGGCCAGTTCCGGCTGCGGATCGATGAAGACGTTGCCCAGCTTGCGCTCGTCCCACGTGGCCAGCCCGGTGTTCCAAGGGTTCCAGTGGGTGGCCTGGGCGGCGTCGGAGTTGAACACGCTGCCGCGCTTCTGGGTGAGCGGCTGAGTCAGCGCGGTGGTGAACTGCTCGCCGTCGTAGGCGTACACGACGGCCTTCAGGTCCGCGCGCTGCTGCGTGCTCTCCGCGTTGCACACGCCGCCGACGTACAGCTTGTTGTCGTGCGCGGTGAGACCGAACGGCCGCCAGTCGACGGCACTCGCGCACCCCGGATCCGGAATCGGTACCGTCGCCTCGGGTGCCGAGGCGGTGTCCCCGCCCGCGTCGAAGCTGACCAGGCTGCGGGTCAGCAGGTTCACCGCGTACAGGGTGGAGCCGTCCTCCGACAGGGCCACGCCGCCGAGACTCTCCTTGCCCGGAGCGTCGGTGAATCCGGCGTCCTTGTTCATGCGGGTGGCATCGTGCGGTGTCACCCCGGCTCCCGGCACCCGCGCGAACAACTGCGGAGTGCCCCCGCCGTCGGCCGGCACCGTATAGATCGCACCGCTGCCCTCCGGCCCGTACGCGGTGTACCGGCGGGCGAACGCGCCCTGGAAGATCCGGTCCCGGTACCTGTCGTAGGCCAGTCCGTACGTCGTGCCCACCTGGGACTGGGTGGCCAGCGTGTCGGGGCACGGCGTGTCTGCGGGACACGTGCCCCGAGTGTCCGTCCCGAACGCCACCAGAGCCCGGGTGTCGGTCCCGCCCGCACCGTTCTGGACCGCGACGAAATACCGTGAGTCCGGCAGAGCGTAGTCGGCCGGATTCCACACGCCCGTCACCACCGAGGCGTTCTTTCCGTCCGACACGTCCACGAAGGACGTGAAGCTGTCGAAGTGGTTCTCCGCCGTCGACGCGGGTGCCGCCTGGAGATGGTCGCCGTGCGACGCGGGGATGCCGACGTCCACGCGGTACCGGCCGCCGCTCAGTACGGTCGACTGCGACACCACGACCTTGCCGGTGGCGTCCGTCACGCCGGTGACATGGTGTCCGGCGGGGTCGGAGATCTCCACCTTCATGCCCTGCTGCGGAACGTCCATCGTCTGGTTGATCACGCCGGTGCCGAAGAAGTCGCGCAGCACCTCGACTGTCAGGGTGCCGTCCGTGGGGGAAGCGGCGGCGGGTGCGGCCGCCGCTCCCACGCCGCCGCCCGCCAGCAGCAGAACGGAGAACCCGACACGCGTCAGCGGTCCCGGCCTCCGGACCGGTCGGCGCGAGTCTCTGCCCAATCGGTTCATGGCATCACACTCCACACTCTCTCTTCGCGGAAAAGGAGCCCCCGCTCTTCTCGGCATGTCCACTTCGCGGCCCCGGACGTGGGCGCCTGTCGCGAACACCGCTCACCAACGCGGTCACGAACACCCGAGGAAACGCAAAAGGGCCCACCGCCGTTGCGTGGGCCTCCTTGCTGAGATCGCTCAAGAGTTTTGTGAACAAAGCGTAAGTGTCGCACGCAAAGAAAAGCGAACGCATATTCGGAATCGCGGGCGGAACCGTCCTGGGTTGCGTGTTTGCGCAGCTCCGTCACGGTTCCCCGCCTCGCTGTTGACCTCGCTGGCCGCTATTGCGGGCAGCGGGGCATTCTATCCATGATGGCGTCGCCTTTATCGTCGAACCGCTGGCGTTCATCAGATCGGCGAATGTCTCCGCGTTTTCGAAGAATGGTGACCGGATGGTGATTGCCCACCGAAAGAATGTACGACTTCTGTGTGATGGTTGAGGAGGGTGAGGGTGCTGCCGCATTCCACCTCGACGTTCTGGTGCCATTCCTGACTCGGTCCGGACGGCCGTCGCCGATCGGGGCGAGGCCGCGGGGGTGTCGAACTTTCCGGCACATGCCGGGGAGCGCGGGCTGTGCCGGTGGGTGGCCGGTGGGTGGAATGGCTACTCGGGACGGAGGACAGCAGGAGATCCGCGAGATTGTGCCTCCTGGTGCGCGCGCCGGACGCGGCCCCGGACCCCGACCGAACCCCGGCGGTGACTCCGGACGCGGCTCCGGGCCCCGACCGGAGTCACCGCCGGACACCACGACGGCTGCCGTGGCGTCCGGCGATTTCTCAGGTCGACTCGCGCACCACCAATTGCGTCCGCAGGATCACATGGCGCCAGGCAACCTGCGGCTGGTCCATCTCCTCCAGCAGCAGCCGCACCATGGTCCGGCCGATCTCCTCCATCGGCTGGCGGACGGTTGTCAGCGGCGGCTCGGACTGCTCGGCCAGTTCGAAATCGTCGAACCCGACCACCGCCACGTCCTGCGGCACCCGGCGGCCCGCGGCCTGCAGGGCGGTCATCGCCCCGGCGGCCATGCTGTCCGACGCGGCGAAGACGGCGTCGACCTCCGGGTGCCGCTTGATGAGTCCGGTCATCGCCCGGCGCCCGCTGGCCTCACTGAAGTCGCCCTGTACGACCAGGGATGGCAGCTGGTCGAGCCCGGCGTCGCCCAGCGCTTCCCGGTAGCCGCGCAGCCTGCACTGGGAGGCGTACATCTCGGGCGGACCGGTGATCGCGGCGATGGTCTTCCGCCCGCCGCCCGTCAGATGGGCAACCGCTGCCCGCGCGCCGCCGACGTTGTCCGCGTCCACATACGTCACCCGCTCCTCGTCCGAGCGCCTGCCGAGCAGCACCGTGGGCAGCCCGGCGTCGGCGAGCATGTCCGGCAGCCGGTCCTCGGCCCGTACGGACATCAGCAGCGCCCCGTCGATCCGGCCGCCGCGCACGTACTTCACGAGCCGCTGCCGCTCGGTGTCCGTACGGACGAGCGTGAGCAGCAGCTGCACGTCCGCTTCGGTCAGGGCATCGCCGACCGCCCGTACGACCTCCGAGAAGAACGGCTCTCCGAACAGTCGCCAGTCGTTCTTCGTCATCACCAGGGCGACGGCGTCCGCGCGTCGCCCCGCCAGTGAACGCGCGGCCAGATTGGGAACGTAGTCGAGTTCGTCGATGGCGCGCTGCACGGCACGGCGTGTGGACGCCTTGACGCCCGACGCGTTGTTGATCACCCGGGAGACCGTGCCCCGCCCCACTCCGGCAAGGGCGGCCACTTCCTCCAGCGTCGGTGTACCGGAACTTCGCTTCAGCATGCTCCCACCCCCAAGAGTCCCTGATCTTACGGCCCGACGAGTGCTCGGCCTGGGGGAACCCGGAGAACGGGGTGGTGGCGAAACGATGTCGGAGAGATGCGGGACCGCGAGGGCGACGCCAATGTCCGCGATCAACGCGACGGGCCGTATCCGGGAGAATCCGCTGAGGGTGCCGGAGCCCGTCCGGCGGAATGTGGCCCAGCAGGCCGTGGGCGGTTCGTCCGGCCGTCACGTGGTGGCCGAATGGTGGTGATCGCGCGCCCGGGAGACGCCGGTGATGGCGAATCCTGTCCAACAGCTTGACGACGCGTCGCAGGCCCCCGAAATTGGGAGCGCTCCCAATCGTGTTGCGTCCGGCCGGTCGCAACATCAGGGGGTGGTCGTCCCTATGGGCTGACCGCGCAACGACGAGTCGTCAACCCTGCGCTATATCGCAGTTGTTGTCACCCGCTGACAAGACCATCGCGGCGGCGGTTCCCTGGTCCGCACGTTCCGGGAGCGCTCCCATTGCGTCGTGTCCACTTCGTACGAGGAGGAATGCTGTGAAACGCCTTTTGGCTCTACTTGCGGCCTGCGTAACGATTCTGGGCCTCACGGCGCTGGCCGGCCCCCAGGCGGTGGCCGCCACTGGGTGCAAGGCCGAGTACACGGTCACCAGCCAGTGGCAGGGCGGCTTCCAGGCCGGTGTGAGGATCACGAACCTGGGTGAACCCGTCTCCGGCTGGACGCTCGCCGTCGTCATGCCGGACGCGGGGCAGAAGCTCGTCCAGGGATGGAACGCCACCTGGACGCAGTCCGGTTCCACGGTCACCGCCGTGGGCATCGACTGGAACCGCACGCTGGCCACCGGCGCGACGGCCGATGTCGGGCTGGTGGGTTCCTTCACGGGTGCCAACCCGAAGCCGACCGCGTTCTCGCTCAACGGCGTTGCCTGTTCGGGATCCGTCGATGAGTCCACGCCGCCCGACCCGGACGGTGGCACCCCGGTGGACATCAACGGGCAGGTTCACGTCTGCGGTGTGCACCTGTGCAACCAGTACGACCGCCCCGTACAACTGCGGGGGATGAGCACCCACGGCATCCAGTGGTTCAGCCAGTGCTACAACGACGCGTCCGTGGACGCGCTGGCGAACGACTGGAAGGCCGATCTGCTGCGCGTCGCCATGTACGTCCAGGAGGACGGCTACGAGACCGATCCGGCGGGCTTCACCAGCCGCGTGAACAGCCTGGTCGACATGGCCGAGGCGCGGGGCATGTACGCACTGATCGATTTTCACACCCTGACGCCCGGCGACCCGAACTTCAACCTCGACCGTGCGAAGACGTTCTTCGCGTCCGTCGCGGCCCGCAACGCCGGTAAGAAGAACGTGATCTACGAGATTGCCAACGAGCCCAACGGGGTGAGCTGGGCGGCCGTCAAGAGCTACGCCGAGCAGGTCATCCCGGTGATCCGGGCCGCCGACCCGGATGCTGTCGTCATCGTCGGCACCCGTGGCTGGTCCTCGCTGGGAGTTTCTGATGGCTCCAACGAGAGCGAGATCGTCAACAACCCGGTCAACGCCACCAACATCATGTACGCCTTCCACTTCTACGCGGCGAGCCACAAGGACACCTACCGTGCGACTGTGAGCAGAGCGGCCTCTCAACTGCCCTTGTTCGTGACCGAGTTCGGTACGGTGAGCGCCACCGGCGGCGGAGCTCTGGACCGGGAGAGCACGACGGCCTGGCTGGACCTGCTCGACCAGTTGAAGATCGGATACGCGAACTGGACGTATTCCGACGCCCCCGAGAGCAGCGCGGCGTTCCAGCCGGGTACCTGCGAGAGCAGCGACTACAGCGGCGCCGGTGTGCTGACCGAGTCGGGGACGCTGCTCAAGAGCCGGATCAGTACGCCCGACAACTTCCCCACCAGCTGACCCGGGGCGGGGCCGCGGACACGCCGCGGCCCCGCCCGATCGCGGCTTGTGCCGGCTACGGAAGGCCGGGCAACAGGAGGCCGGGCGTCAGCCTTCCCAGTCCCAGGATCCGAAGTACGCCGTCCTGCCCGTCCGGCGAGCCTCCGCCACCTTCTGCAGGCGGTCGAAGTCCCGCTGCGGCATATGCGGTCGCCACTGGGGCAGGGGAAGAACGCGGGCTTCGTCGTGTTCGGCGGGGTCCAGGGTGAGGGAGTCGATCTCGTCGGAGGTGAGCCGGCCGCCCTCGAAGACGAAACCGATCGTTGCGTAGGGCCACTCCGCCCCCGGCTGGCCGAAGACCGAGGCCAGGAGTTGGGGCCGACCGTCGAAGACGATCCCGGTCTCCTCACGGCACTCTCTCAGGGCGGTCTCCCAGGGACGCTCCCCGGGATCCATCGTTCCGCCGACCAGTTGCCAGGGATGGATTCGCGAGTAGACCGCCCTCAGTTGCAGCGGATTGTCGTGTTCGTCGGTGAAGAACAGGCAGGCGAACGCGGTCGCCTTCAGCACCGTTTCGGCGTACTGCTCCGGCGGCAGCCACGTGGGGTTCATCCCATGGCTGCCCGGCTCCACGCCTGGCTGCCGATCCGCTCCGTCGACGCGACGCTGCTCATGAACCGGGGAATTGATCAACGCGTTCTGACCCTTCTGAACGATGGTGGATCCCGGCGATGCCGGCGGCAACTCCGGGAACCCGACTGCACTCATGTGGCGCTTGTCCGGGGAAGACCGGGATCCGATGGCAGGCCCCGGTCGCCTGAAGCGGCCTGCTCCGCCTGCTCCGCCTGCTCGGCGTGGTGGGCGAGGATCATCTCGTGCGCCCAGGTGCACATGGTCAGATGTTTCATCGTGGCCACGTCGAACCAGCGGAACATGATGCCTTCGGTGACGGGCAGCGCGTCTGCGTCGCCGTCCCAGTGGCCCACGTAGACCAGAACGCGTCCGCCGGCGAGATGCGACCTTGTGGTCCGGGCCGGGGCATACGCGGCGAGCCCCGGAATGATCAGCCCCGTCTCCTCGTGGATCTCGCGGGCGATGGCTTCGTCGAGCGTCTCCGTACCCTCGGGGGCACCACCCACCAGGGACCATGTGCCCGGGTCGCAGATCGGTTTGTTCGCGTCACGCAGATGCAGCAGGTACTGGCCCCGGCTGTTGACGAGAATGACCGCCGTACTGCTCGCGTCGCGGTCGGTGGGCCCGGCCGGGAGCGGGCGCCGGGCGTCGGCAGGGGGCCGGGCAGCCGGCAGCGGTGGTGCGTAGGGAGTGAAGGCCGCGGGCGGGTGGGCGATGGGGAGCCCGGGACGCCGGGCGGTGAGGATCTGGGCGCTGCGGACGAAGAGCCCGTCGGGGAGGTTGCGCGGCGGATACCAGCGCCAGGAGCCCACGCTCTCACCGGGCCGGTCGGACGGCTCGCCCTCCCAGACGGTCACGACGGCCGGCACGGTCATGCGCACGACCCCGTCCGCGTCGTCGAGGAGGGTGCCGAGCAGGACGACGTCTTCGGGCCGGGTGCGGAGCCCCGTTTTCTCCCGCAGTTCACGGACGACTGCCTCCGCCGGCGTCTCGCCCGGTTCCACGCTTCCGCCGGGAAGTTCCAGGGTGCCTCTTCGGTGCCGCCCCAGCAGCAGTCCCTGCGGGCCGTGGAGGATCGCCCCGACCCCCAGTGCCGCATGGGCCTCGGGCGGCCGGGAGGTGCGTGGCCGGGAGGTGATGCTGGTGCGCCTGCGTACCTGGAAGACACGGTACGAGAGATGGCTGTCGCTGTCGGGGCAGTCGAGGACGCCGACGCTTTCGACGCGCAGTCCGTGCTCGGTGAGCAGGTCCTCCCACAGTTCCGGAGTGAGCACCCACATGTGCACGGTGAGGTCGTCACCGCCGGTCAGCGGCAGAATCTCGGGCCGGGCGGTGAAGGACGAGGAGGGGCCGTCGCCGAGGCTGTTCGTGTGGAGGGTGGTGAAGCAGAGCCTTCCGCCCGGCTTGAGCGCCGAGGCGAGGGACGGAACCAGACGGTGGGGGTCGATGTAGGGGAATCCGCCGATGGAGTAGATGACGTCGTACGGCTCGGCGGACCGCAGATGATCGACCGCATCGCCCAGGAACAGCTGGAGCCCTTCCAGTTCGCCGTACCGGTCGCGGGCGCGTCGGTGCTGGCCAGGTGAGGAGTCGATGGCGTCCACCACCGCTCCGTGCTCGCGTACGAGGTGGGCGGCGTGCTTCCCGATGCCGGAGCCGAGGTCCAGGACACGACGGCCGGCCAGATCACCGAGGATCTCCACTCCCGGTCCGGTCGGCCAGGAGGCCCGGGAGACGCCGTCCGCATCGGGGATCTCCGTTCCTCTCGCGATGTGGTGTGTGCCGTACGCGTTCCATGCGTGGAGATTGGTCTGTTCGCTGTCCAAGCCGGGCTTCTCCATCAGGTGTCGGGATGCGAGGTCACGATTGCTGGGCAGGTCCGGTCAGCCGCCGGAGGGCCGTCGGTGAGGAAGCCCGGGGCTGCTCCGGGCGGGGCGAGAGCGCCCGAGCGCGGAGCCACGTCTCCGGACGCGGGATGAACGCGTGCGGCAACGTGCGGGCGAGGCAGGGGTGTTCCTCGGGGCGTGACACGGACTGGTAATCGGTCAACTGGCGAACCGCTTTCGCCGTCACGGGTGCACGAGGGCGAAATCTAGAACCCGGTTTCGAATGGCCGAACTTGCCTTGATCCGACTGACAAGGTCGTTCCGCGTTGCCGTGTTCGATCACTTCTGCGGGTCTGTGTGCTGCCTGCGGGCGCATGCGGAGATTGCCGAGCGGAGGACCGCCGAAGGGTGTCGGCGCGGGGCGACGGGGGACACCGCCGTCCCCGTATTCATCCGGCGTACGCCGGCGGCGGTATGTCCGTCCGGGGCGGCCATGGATCTGTCCGGCGGCCCAGGACGGGCAGGGCCAGTGAGACTCCCGCCTGTTCCGCCTTGCACGTCAGGAAGCCCATGGTGGCCGGGAAGTCGTCGAGGAAGGCGCGGAACGGCCTCATGGGGCGGTCGAGGGGACGGAAGAAGTCGTCCCAGTGGATGGGGACGACGCGTCGGGCGCCGGTAGCCGTGACCAGCCGGTGCCAGTACTCCTCCCGGAACGCCTCGTCCTGCCTGCCGAGCGCCCCGATCCCCAGGTATACGGTCTCGGCGCGGTGGCCGTCGAGGGCGCCGGGCAGGCTGTGCGCACTGGCGTGGATCAGGAGCCGGTGTGCGCCGTGACGGACATGGAGCGAGTAGCAGTCGCCGGTTCTGTAGTCCGTGGCGCGGACCGGTGGCCGCAGCGGCCGGTCGATCCTTCCGGGGGCGATGTCCCCCGGGCTGTGCCGGGCGGGCAGGGCGGTGAGCGTGAAGTGCCCGATCGTGAACGGCACACCGGTGACGGCGGCTTGGAAGTGTTCGTCGGGAAAGCCCTGCCCCCGGGCGATGTTGCGGGTGGAGGGGGAGCCGATGAGGCGGGCGCCCGTCGCGGCGGCCACCACGGGGGAGTCCAGGGCGTGATCGTAGTGCGAGTGGACGACGAACACGGCGTCCAGGCGGTCGATCCCGGCCCGGTGCAGGCCGGCGGCGATGCGCGCGCGATGCGGTCGCAGGCGGCCGAACCGCATGCGCAGGAGTCCGGGGCGGCTGAAGAACCCGTCGGTGAGGAACGCGGTCTCTCCGTCGTCGAGCAGAATCGTTGACACGCCGAGGAACACCGCGCGCGGAACTCCCGGCCGGGGCGGAGCCGGTGGCTCGTCGAGGAATGCCCACGGGGCCAGGCTGGGCGCTCGCAGTCCACGCAGCACGGCGGTCATGCGCGGGCCGCGGTTCTCCGTGCCGGTATCCATGCTTCGTCCTCGGTCACCTGGTTGTCGGGGCAGCGTAGATGATGCGCCGCCGGAACACCCGTGATCGGCGTTCCTCGGCGGTTTCCGGGCCTCGGGGACCGGCAACTTCCGTTGGATTCAGGGGAATTCATCCTTTCGGGCAGGAAGTCTGAGCAGAATTCCGTACGCTGCCGGGGTAGGGAAACGGTCAGGGAGGGGGACCCACATGTCCATGCGCAAGGGCGCCAACACGCCGGTGGCAAGCGCCCGCGTGCGGGTGGAGCTCGGCTGGCGCGGAGGTCCGGGCGCCCCTGATGTGGATGTGTCGGCACTCCTGCTGACGGGATCCGGCCGGGTCCGTTCGGACGACGACTTCGTGTTCTACAACCAGCCCGTTCACCCCAGTGGTGCCGTGCGCCATGAAGGCAGACGCCAGGACGGCGGCGGTGCGGTCGAGACGATCGACGTGGCGCTGTCGGCGGTGGAGCAGGAGATCGGGACCGTCGTGGTCGCCGCGTCCACGGACGGTACGTTCGGACAGGTGCCCGGATTGTTCGTGCGGGTACTCGACGCGGTGAGCGGTGCCGAGACGGCGCGGTTCGATGCGACGGACGCGACCACGGAGACCGCCTTCGTGCTCGGGGAGCTGTACCGGCGCAACGGCGTCTGGAAGTTCAGGGCGGTCGGCCAGGGATACGATTCCGGGCTGGCAGGGCTCGCCACGGACTTCGGGATCACCGTCGACGAGGCCGCACCGCCCGCGCCGCTTCCCCCGGCCCCGCAGCCCGCCCCTGTGCAGCCGGTCAGTCTCTCGAAGATCACCCTGACGAAGACAGCCCCTTCGGTTTCGCTGACCAAGCAGGGCGCGACCTCCGGCGCGATGCGGGTCAACCTCTCCTGGAGCGCCCGCCGGCCACCGCGCGGCTGGATGCGGAAGGGAGCCGATGCCGTCCGGCTGGAGGATGTCGACCTGGACCTCTCCTGTCTGTGGGAGCTGCGGAACGGGGCGACGGGGATCGTTCACCCCATCAACAACCAGTTCGGCTCGTTCGATCAGCCGCCCTATGTCCAGTTGGACCAGGACGACCGGACCGGCACGAGCGACGACGGCGAGAACCTCACGATCAATCTCGATCACGCCGCCGAAATCAAGCGCCTTCTGGTGTTCGTGGTCATCTACGCCGGGGCCTCCAGCTTCGCCGGACTGAACGGTGTCGCCACGCTGTATCCGCCCGTCGGCCCGCCGATCGAGATGCACCTGGACGAGTGCACCGTGTCCTCGCAGGTGGCCGCGATCGCGTTGATCGAGAACGACGGCGGGGAACTGATCGTCCGGCGGGAGGCGAAGTACCTGCTCCCGGGGCCCGGCATCTTCAAGCAGCAGGCCGCAGATCTCGAATACGGCTGGGGACTGTCGTGGCAAGGGGCCATTAAGGACTGACCGGACCCGCGCCAGGTCTTCGCCGGAAGGTTCTCACCGGCGGGGAACCCTCGTCACCGGGCGGGGATCCGTCTCTCGGCAGTGCAAGGGCTGTCCCGCAGGGGCTGGAAAGCGTGTGGCCGAGAAAAACGCTTGGACTCGGCCCGCAGCGGGCCGGGACACTGACAGCCCTCGCCCGCCCCCCCGTACTCACACCGACGCACCGCCGCGTGCCGTGCGTCGCAGGACCGCCCCGGCGGGGCTTCCACACGCATCCGGAACTTCGCGCGGCCGGTGGGGCAGGCGTCTCTTCCCGCAGCCGAACGATCACACAGGGTTGAAATGGGATCACCTGAATCACCGGGATCACCTGAATCGCACGAAGCGCCGGGCCGGGGCTCCGTGCTCCTCGCACTTCGTTACTACGGAAGGGAGTTGGCCCGCCGAAAACGGGTGACGCTGCCCGCGATGCTGCTGCCGGCTCTGGGCAACATCGGCATCAACTACGTCGCGCCGCTCGTCGTCGCGAAACTCGTCGGACGCATCGCCGGCGACGGTGACACCTCGATCGGGTCGATGCTCCCCTACATCATCGGTTTCGCCGGCGTGCTTCTCCTCGCCGAGACGCTCTGGCGTATCGGCCTGCACTTCCTGAACCGCCTGGACGCCCTCTCCATCGAGCACCTGTATGTGACGGGCATGGACGAGCTGTACGCCAAGGACGCCTCGTTCTTCCACGAGAACTTCGCCGGCTCGCTCACCAAAAGGGTTCTGAGCTTCGCCTCCCGGTTCGAGGAGTTCGCCGACACGCTGACATTCTCCGTCGTGGGGAACTTCGTGCCGCTGGTCTTCGGATCGGTCGTGCTCTGGCGCTACGAACCGCTGCTCGTCGTAGGCCTGTTGACGATGATCACGTTGACGGCGCTGTGCGTGTCACCTCTCATCCGCCGCCGCCAGGTTCTCGTGGGAGAGCGTGAGCAGGCGATCGCCCGGGTGTCCGGCCATGTGGCCGACAGCCTGATGAATATGGAGACGGTCCGGGCGTTCGCCGCCGAGAAGCGTGAGGCCGCCGAGCACCGCTCCCGCGTCGCGGAGTCGCGGCGGCTCACGCTGCGGTCCTGGGACTACGGCAACCTTCGCATCGACACACTGGTCGCGCCGCTGTCCGTGCTGACCAACGCTCTGGGGCTGCTGCTCGCCGTTGTGCTGGGCGGAGGCGGGAACGGTGTGGAAGGGGTGGTCGTCGCCTTCATGTACTACACCAACGCGACCCGGATCATGTTCGAGTTCAACCAGATCTACCGGCGGCTGGAAAGCTCGATGACAGAGGCCGGCCAGTTCACCGGTCTGCTGCTGGAGCCGCCGGCCCTGCGCGACCCGGAGTCGCCGGAACCGCTGCTCTCCCGCGCCGCGGACGTCCGCTTCGAGAAGGTGACGTTCGCCCACGCGGGAGCGCAGCCGCTCTTCGAGTCCCTCGACCTGTCCGTGCGCAGCGGTGCGAAGATCGGTCTGGTCGGCAGGTCCGGCGGCGGCAAGACCACGCTCAGCCGGCTGCTGCTGCGGATGATGGACATCGACGGCGGCCGCATTCTGATCGGTGGCCAGGACATCAGCAGACTGCGTCAGGCCGATCTGCGCAGCATGATCGCGTACGTACCGCAGGACCCGGCGATGTTCCATCGCTCCCTGCGGGACAACATCGCGTTCGCCCGACCGGAGGCCACCGACGCCGAGATCCGTCGGGCGGCCGAGGCCGCGCACGTCACGGAGTTCGCCGACGCGCTGCCCGAGGGCTTCGCCACCCTGGTGGGGGAGCGCGGCGTGAAGCTGTCCGGCGGACAGCGTCAGCGGGTCGCACTCGCCCGGGCGATCCTGCGCGATGCGCCGATCCTGCTGCTCGACGAGGCGACGAGTGCCCTGGACTCGGAGAGCGAGCTCCTCGTGCAGGAGGCGCTGTGGCGGCTCATGGAGGGACGGACCGCACTCGTGGTGGCCCACCGGCTGAGCACGGTCGCCGCCATGGACCGGCTCGTCGTCCTGGACCGCGGCCGCATCATCGAGCAGGGCACGCACCACGAGCTGCTCGCATCGGACGGTGCCTACGCCAAGCTGTGGCAGCACCAGTCGGGCGGCTTCCTCGACACCCCCTCCCAGTCCCAGCCCCAGCCCCAGCCCGACCTGATCTGAACGCGCGTCCGCACGGATGCGGCCGGGCCCGGAAACGGGTCCGGCCGCGAACGGCCTGCCGCATCCGGGCCGTACCCGGTGCGCGAGCGGCGCACCGGCTCGGCGCCGTACCCCGTCACAGCCAACCCGAGCGCTGCGCCTGCAACGCCATCTGGAAGCGGTTCGCGGCACCGAGCCGGGCCATCAGGACCGACAGGCGGCGAAACAGTGTGCGGCGGCTGATGCCCATCTCGCGGGCGATCACCTCGTCGCTCGCGCCGCCCGCGAGGAGCCACAGCAGCCGGCGGTCACCGGGCGGCAGGCCGCCCGGCAGGGTGACGTGGCCGTGGAAGGGGAGAGCGTTCTGCCAGGACTGCTCGAACAGTGCCACGAGTGCCGAGAGCAGACCGCACGGCTGAACGACCAGCATCGTGTTGTGTACGTCGGCCTCCTTGATCGACAACGACACGAGCGCGTACGCGTCGTCGATGATCACGAGTTTGACCGGTACCACCGGCAGCACCCTGGCCTGCTCGCCCGCCCTGACACACGGTTCGATGACGTCGGTCAGATGGCCCGGGTGCTCCAGTGACGCCCGCGAGTACACGACTCGCTGGGTGACCCCGCGGGCGAGCGTGGCCAGCGCGTCCTCCGTCGCTCCAGGGAGCGGAAAGTACGGGGGAGACTCGAACTGACGGATCTGCTCCCGCGCGCTCGCCCACGCCTGACGGATCCTGGAGCCCACCGCCTCCCCGGTCACGACCTCGACGAGATGGTCGTTGTACGCGGCGAGCCGCTGCCGCCGGAACGACTCGAACGCGCCCCCGACGGCGATGCGCGACTCCTCGACCTCGGCCGCCCGGTGCCGGGCCAGGATCTCCAGGCCCGCGGTGGGCGGCACCGGGGCCACCACATCCTCGCCCTCCTCGGCGGCACTGGCCAGACCGGCGCCGACCAGCGACGCGTACGCCCTGGCGAGTTCCGTCCGCCCGAGACCGGCGGCGGACCCGATGGCACTCAGCGGTGCGGGGGCCAGCTCCAGGAGCGCCAGATACACCCGGCTCGCCACTGGATCGACGCCCAGAAGCCGAAGGGCCTCGCCGAGTTTCGCGTTCGTCATACACGGCATTATCGACGCTTTCCGCCCGCCCTGTGGCCGATCTGTGCCAGTGGCACTCCCGCGCCCCGGACGTGGGCGGCGCGGGATACCGTCCGTGAGCCGCCGGGGCCCGGCGGCAGGGAGGGCGGTGTGCCCGGAGTCCAGCTTCCGGGTGCTGCCGTCGAGTAACCATGCCGAAGAAGGAGCAGGACGTGGCGAAAGGCCGGAAGAACGGTCTCTACTCAGAGATCTCCGAGGAACTGTCCGCGTTGATGAGGACCGGGTGGGCCGACACCGAGCAGCACGACCTGCAGCCCGGCGAGCAGGCGCCGTACGCGGCCCGCCGCCGTGACGCCCTCTCCGCGCGCTTCCCCGGCGAACGCCTGGTGATCCCCTCGGGAAATCTCAAGGTCCGGTCGAACGACGACACCTACCCCTTCCGCCCGTACTCGGGATACGCCCACATGACGGGAGACCGTGCCCGGGACGGTGCGCTCGTCCTGGAACCCCGTGCGGACGGCGGCCATGACGCCTACTGCTTCCAGCTGCCCCGGGACAGCAGGGACAACGACGAGTTCTGGACCGGCCCCACGGCAGAGCTCTGGATGGGCCGGCGCCGTTCCCTCGCGGAGTCGGAGCGTGTGCTCGGTCTGCCCTGCCGCGATGTCCGCACGGCAGCCGACGACCTCGCAGCCGTCGACGTGCCGACCCGGATCGTCCGTGGGGTCGACCCGGCCCTCGAAGCCGCCGTCAGCACCGACGAGGAGCGCGACGCCGGCCTCGAAGAGGCGCTCAGCGATCTCCGCCTCGTCAAGGACGACTGGGAGATCGGCGAACTCCGCAAGGCCGTCGACTCCACCGTGCGCGGATTCACCGACGCGGTCGGAGAGCTCTCCGGGGCCGTCGCCTCGTCCGAGCGGTGGATCGAGGGCACGTTCCTGCGCCGCGCGCGCCTGGAGGGCAACTCCGTCGGCTACGGCACGATCTGCGCCGCGGGCGACCACGCCACGATCATGCACTGGACGGACAACGACGGCCCGGTACGCCCGGGGGAGCTGCTCCTGTTCGACGCCGGTGTGGAGACACACACCCTCTACACCGCGGACGTCACACGCACGCTCCCGATCAGCGGGACGTTCACGCCGCTCCAGCGCAAGGTCTACGACGCGGTGTACGAGGCCCAGGAGGCCGGCATGGCCGCCGTGAAGCCGGGCGCCGCATACCGCGACTTCCACGACGCCGCCCAGCGCCATCTCGCGGTCCGGCTGGTCGAGTGGGGCTTCATCGAGGGCCCGGCCGACCGTGCGTACGAGCTCGGTCTCCAGCGCCGCTTCACCATGGCGGGCACCGGGCACATGCTCGGTCTGGACGTCCACGACTGTGCGCGGGCCCGGCACGAGGAATACGTCGGCGGCGTCCTGGAGCCGGGCATGGTGCTCACCGTCGAGCCCGGCCTCTACTTCCAGCCGGACGACCTCACCGTCCCCGAGGAGTGGCGCGGCATCGGTGTCCGGATCGAGGACGACCTGCTCGTGACCGCCGACGGTCACGAGAACCTGTCGGCGGGGCTGCCTCGCTCGGCCGACGACGTCGAGGCGTGGATGGCCCGGTTCGCCGGCTGAGAACGAGCAGCCGTTCCGGCCGCGCCGAGGGACCCGGCCCGCTCGTCGGTGCGGCCGGGCCCTCGTACCCTGTCTTCCGTGCCAGCCTCCCGCCTTCACCGCGTCGCCGTCCTCGTGCTCGAAGGCGCCAAGCCTCTGGACGTCGGGATCCCCGCCCAGGTGTTCACGACGCGCGCGAGCATGCCGTACGAGGTACGGGTGTGCGGCGCCGCGCCCGGCCTGGTGACAGGGGGTGACGGGCTGTCGTACCACGTCGCCGACGGCCTCGACGCGCTGGAGTGGGCCGACATCGTCTTCATCCCCGGTTACCGGTTTCCCGACCGCGACGAACCGCCGCACCCCGTCGTCGACGCGCTCGTCGCCGCCCACGCCCGCGGCGCACGGCTCGCGGCCATCTCCACGGGGGCTTTCGCGCTGGCCGCCACCGGTCTGCTCGACGGCAGGCGGGCGACGACACACTGGCACTACGCGCGGGCGCTCGCGGCGAAGCATCCTCGCGTCCGCGTGGACGAGAACGTGCTGTTCGTCGACGAGGGCCCTGTCCTCACCTCGGCCGGGGCGGCCTCCGGGATCGACCTGTGTCTGCACATCCTGCGCGGGGACCTCGGCGTGGCCGCGTCGAACCACGCGGCCCGGCGGCTGGTGGCGGCCCCTTACCGGAGCGGCGGCCAGGCGCAGTACGTGCCGCGCAGCGTGCCCGAACCGCTCGGCGAACGGTTCGCCGCCACCCGTGAATGGGCGCTGGGCCGGCTCGGTGAACCGCTCACGCTGGAGACGCTCGCCCGGCACGCGGCGGTCTCACCGCGCACACTCTCGCGCCGCTTCGTCCAGGACACCGGCTACACCCCGATGCAGTGGGTCATGCGCGCCCGCATCGATGTGGCCCGCGAGCTGCTGGAGCGCTCGGAGCGGAGCATCGAGCAGATCGCCGCCGAGACCGGGCTCGGCACGGGGACCAATCTGAGGCTCCACTTCCACCGCATTCTCGGCACCACACCGAGTGAGTACCGGCGCACGTTCGCCGGAGGCGAGTAGCGCGCCGCCGGGTGGCGCGATCCTTTCGAACCGTGGCGCTCACGCCGCTGCCGCGACAGGGTGCCGCGAGCGAACCTTGGTGACGGAACGCAGGGACGAAGGGACACCCCATGACTCGCATCGCCATCAACGGATTCGGCCGCATCGGACGCAACGTGCTGCGCGCGCTGCTGGAGCGCGGCAGCGACCTCGACGTCGTCGCCGTCAACGACCTCACCGAGCCCGCCGCCCTGGCACGGCTGCTCGCCTACGACTCGACGTCCGGCAGGCTGGGGCGCCCGGTGACGCTCGACGGGGATGTTCTCGTCGTCGACGGCCGCCGCATCAAGGTGGTTGCCGAGCGTGATCCGGCGCGGCTGCCGTGGGCCGCTCTCGATGTCGACATCGTGCTGGAGGCCACCGGCCGCTTCACGTCGGCCAAGGCCGCCCGCGCCCATATCGACGCCGGTGCGAAGAAGGTGCTCGTCAGCGCGCCGTCGGACGGGGCCGATGTCACGCTCGCGTTCGGGGTGAACACCGACGCGTACGACCCGGCCCTGCACACGATCGTCTCGAACGCCTCGTGCACGACCAACGCCCTCGCGCCGCTGGCCTCGGTCCTCGACGAACTCGCCGGTATCGAGCACGGTTTCATGACGACGGTGCACGCCTACACGCAGGAGCAGAACCTGCAGGACGGCCCGCACCGCGACGCCCGCCGTGCCCGTGCCGCCGCGGTGAACATCGTGCCGACCACGACCGGTGCCGCCAAGGCGATCGGCCTGGTGCTGCCGAACCTGGCCGGCAAGCTGTCGGGCGACTCGATCCGCGTACCCGTGCCGGTCGGCTCGATCGTCGAGCTCAATACGACAGTGGCCCGCGACGTCTCGCGCGAGGAGGTGCTGGCCGCCTACCGTGCTGCGGCGGACGGGCCGCTCGCGGGGGTCCTGGAGTACTCCGAGGACGCCCTGGTCTCGTCCGACATCACGGGCAACCCGGCCTCGTCGATCTTCGACTCGGAGCTCACCCGCGTCGAGGGCCGGCACATCAAGGTCGTCGCCTGGTACGACAACGAGTGGGGCTTCTCGAACCGTGTCATCGACACGCTTCAGCTCCTCGCCAACGGCTGACCGGTCACGAGGGTCCCCGGGGGCGGGTGATGAGTGCCCCCGGGGACCCGGCCGGTCGTGGACGACGCTCAGGAAGCGATCGCCATGTCGAAGAGGTGGACGTTCCCGTTCGCCGGCAGGACTACGAACTCGACGGTCCTGGACGGGTCCAAGGCGATCGAGTGGGCGAACACGCTGTACTTCACCGTGGCGTTGCCGTACCCGTCGGGCCGGTTGCGGCCGTCCGTCGACTTCACCGGCGTCGCGCCGTGGGCGTCGAGCGGGTCGAACGACCAGTTGGGGAAGCCGAACGACCCCGTGGTGGAGGTGCCGTCGGTGTAGTACACGGTGGCCTTGCCCGTGGCGCCGCTCCCGACGCCGGAGCCGAGGAACACCAGCTTGGAGCCCTGGCCGGTCAGAGCGACGGCCTGCCCGGCACCTGCCACGTTGTCCTTGGTGCCGGCGGGCACGTCCGGCCACGTCAGTGTGGCGCCCAGGGCGTCGACCTTCGCTCCGGGCGTGAGACCGACCGCGGCCAGCTTCTGTGCCGAGAAGCTGTTGCCCTCGCCGTCGTAGTCACCGGCCGCTGTGGCGGACTCGTCGGTGATCGCCACACCGTTGTACGCCGCCGCCAGGTTCGCCTGCGGTGATCCCGAGCGGTCGGTCCGGGTTCCGGTGGCGGTTCCCAGGCCGTCGCCGCCCTGGTAGGCCGCGGTCGCCGTGAACGTGCGGATCACGAACCCGGACCGCTTCTCGGGGACCTGGATCCGGAACGTCGCGGTGGCGGAGGCGCCCATGGCCAAGGATCCGTCCACGGTGTACACGGACGGCTGGACCGCCCATCCGACGGGTCCGGCGAACGACACCTTGAGTGAACGCAGGCGCTGCGGAGCGGTGTTCCTGACGGTCACCTTCACCGTCGAGATGACCGGTCCGTCGAGATCCACGGGGGAGACGGTCACCTCGGTCCGCGCCTCGGCCGTGGCCGTCGGCGGCGCGGGCGCGGCCGTGGCCGCCTGTGCGGGAACGAGCAGGACCGCTGCCGCCACCGCGGCGGCTCTGAGCGGGTTGATCAGTCGGGCCGGTCTCATGGCGTGCTCCTTGGAGAGGGAGGTCGTCAGACGACGGGGGGCATCTCGGTGGTGCGCGAGTCGAGACCCATGCGCAGGTTGACCCAGGAGCCGCGGGTGAAGTCCGGGATCTCCACCGGACGCCCCTTGGCGGCGAGGGACATGACACTCAGCGGAACGGGCGCGCACCACGAGGCGGAGTCGTACACGTCGATGTCGGGGACCAGGCCCGCCCGCATCAGCTGGACCGTGCGCCACTGCAGGACGTAGTCCATGCCGCCGTGGCCGCCGTTCTCGGCCTCGTCGCCGAGTTCCTTCCACAGCCAGTGGTCGAACTCCTTGCGGTACGTCTCGAAGTCGCGCCAGGTGTCGCCGCTGTGGTCCGGTTCGAAGTAGACACGCGCGTCGGTGGTCGAGGTGCCCGCGTAGTCCTCGAAGATGCCCCGGCTGCCGACGAGGGAGTTGATCCGGCTGTACGGGCGGGGCGCGCTCACCGCGTGCTCGGCCCGGATCGTCCGGCCCTTCGCCGTCCGGATCTGGCAGGTGACCAGGTCGCCGTTGATGTACGTCTCGTTCCAGGACGGGTGGGACTTCGGCATGAAGCGTTCGCGGTAGTCGGCGAGTCCCTGCGGAGCAGTCGCGGTCGCTGTCAGCGTCGTCATCCGGTCGCCGCGGTTGATGTCCATGGCGGCGGCTATCGGCGCCAGACCGTGCATGGCGTAGAAGGACGCGGTGGAGCGGGTGTGCCACAGCCGGCGCCAGGAGTCGGTGTAGTAGGTGTCGGAGAAGAGCAACGAGCGCAGGTCGTGGAGGTAGCCGCCGTGACCGTTGGTGAGCTCGCCGAACACACCTTCGTGGCCCATCTTGAGCATCGCCAGCTCGTTGCGCCCGTAGCTGCAGTTCTCGGACAGCATGAGGTTCTTGCGCGTGCGCTCCGAGGTGTTCACGAGGTCCCACAACTCGTCGAGCTCGGTCGCGATGGGGAGTTCGACGATCACGTGCTTGCCGGACAGGAGTGCGGCCTTGCCCTGTTCGTAGTGGAACTCCCAGGGCGTCGCGATGTAGACGAGGTCGATGTCGTCGCGCTTGAGCATCTCGGCGTAACTGCCGTCGGAACCGCCGAACTCGGCCGGACGCGGCTTTCCGTCGGTCACCAGCCGGTCGGCAGTGCGCTTGGCGCGGTCGGCGCGGATGTCGCAGACGGCGGTCACCACGCAGCCGGGGATGACGGACCAGCCCGTGGTCATTCCTGAGCCCCGGTTGCCGAGCCCGATGACACCCACGCGGACCGTCGTGTGCGGCTCGAACGGGACATTGACCATGGACTTCTGCCCCGCTGCCCGGCGGGGCGGGGCGCCTTCGGCGAGCAGGGAGGCAGCGGCGGACCCGGGAGCCGCCGAAGCGGGTGCGGCGGCCGAGCCGAGCCCGACCGCGAGCGCTCCGGTGGCCAGCGTTCCTCCCAGGACCGAACGGCGTGAGACTTCAGGGATTTCAGGCATGCGACAACGCTCCTCGTTACGCGACCGGCATCACTGGCGGAGACGACTCTCGCCGGAACGGCGGTGACATGTCAAGAGTTGTTCACCATCACCGACTTTCGAGCAATAACGAGCATTCGACCGGCAGGATGGTTCCGCGCGCGTCCCTGTGCGGTGTCCCCTACGCTGCTGCTCGATCGTCGTGTGGGTGAGAGCCCACTCATTTCGAAGGATGCGATGCAGTACGCCCTGCTGATCTACGCGGCGCCCGGCCAGGAGGACGCCCTGTCGGACGCGGAACGCGAGGCGGCATATGCCGGGTGCCTGACACTGGCCGATGACACGCGGTGCGTCGCGGCGGCGCGGTTGCAGCCCGTCGAGATGACGACGGGCGTGCGTGTTGCCGGTGGCCGGACACTCGTCACGGACGGCCCGTTCGCCGACACCAAGGAGGTACTCGGAGGCATCTGCCTGATCGAGGCGGCGGATCTGGACGAGGCCATCGAAGTGGCGTCGCGCGTCCCGGCCGCCCGCTACGACGGCATGGTGGAGATCCGGCCGGTGGTACGGCACTGACCGCGCTGGAAGAGGTCTTCCGGGACGAGTGGGGCAGGGTGCTGGCCGCACTCGTCGGGTATCTCGGCGACTTCGACAGGGGCGAGGACGCCGCACAGGAGGCGTTCGCGATCGCCGCCGAGCGCTGGCCCGCGTCGGGCGTACCCGAGCGACCCGGTGCGTGGCTCATGAAGACGGCCCGCAACCGGGCGATCGACCGGCTCCGCCGGGAGCGCACCCTGGCCGAGAAGATCCGCCTCCTGCCCGCACCGGAGGCCGTCATGGAGGAGTTCGACGACACCGTGATCAAGGACGAACGCCTGGAGCTGATCTTCACCTGCTGCCATCCGGCGCTGCCACTGGAGGGGCAGGTGGCGCTCACGCTGCGTGCCCTGGAAGGTCTGGAGACCGCGGAGATCGCCCGCGCGTTCGTCGTCTCCGAGGAGACCATGAAGCGGCGCCTGTCGCGCGCCAAGGCGAAGGTCAGGGCGACCGGGATCCCGTTCGCCGTACCGGGCGCGCACCTGCTGCCCGACCGGCTCGACGCGGTCCTGGCCGTCGTCTACCTGATCTACAACGAGGGCTACCGGGGCCGGGTCGACCTGGGGGCCGAGGCCATCCGCCTCGGACGCGTGCTCGCCGGGCTCATGCCGGACGATCCGGAGGTGCACGGGCTGCTGGCCCTGATGATGATCCACCACGCCCGGCGGCACGCCCGCTTCGCGGGTCAGGACCTGGTGCTGCTCGATGACCAGGACCGCACGCTGTGGGACGCCCGGCAGCTGGCCGAGGGGCGGGCCGTGCTCGACCGGGCGTTCGCACTCGGCGGGCGGGGCGCCCATGTCGTACAGGCGGTGATCGCGTCGATGCAGTCGCGGCAGCCGGTCGACTGGCCACGGGTCGCCGCGCTGTACGGCCGGCTGGCCGAACTCACCGGGTCCCCGGTCGTCGAGCTCAACCGCGCCGCAGCGCTCGCCCAGGCCGGCGACCCCGCCACCGCGCTGCGCGCGGTCGACCGTCTCGACCTCGACGGCTACCTCTACTACCACTCGACCCGTGCCGAACTGCTGAGGCGGCTCGGCCGGGCCACCGAGGCCAGGACCGCCTACCGCCGGGCAATGGCACTGGCCACCTCGGCGCCCGAGCGACGGTTCCTCGGCCGGAGGCTCGAAGAATTCTGACCCGGGCTGTCCCCGCGGCGGGGCCCCGTTCGTCTTCCAGGTAAGAGGGACCCACCCGAACCATGAAGGACATCATGAGCTCCGTCCCGGCAACCGCCACGATCCCAGGCCTTCGGGCCGGCACCTGGAAGGCCGGCCCGGCCCACTGCGAGATCTCCTTCTCCCTCCGCTTCCTCACGGCCGGTACGGTGCGCGGCCGGTTCACCGGCGGCGAGGCCACGATCGTCACGCGCGAAGACCCGCGGGAATCGGTGCTGAGCGCGACGATCGACACGGCGTCCATCGACACCGGCAACGAGAAGCGCGACACCCACCTGCGCTCCGCCGACTACCTCGACGCGGAGAACCACCCGACGATGAGCTACCGCTCCACCGGCATCCGCCGAAGCGGCGACCGCTGGACGGTGGACGGTGAGCTGACTCTGCACGGTGTCACCCGGCAGGTGCCCCTGGCCGTCGAGGTGAACGGATTCGGCCCGGCTCCGTCCGGCGGCAGGCAGGCCGCCTTCTCCGCGACCGCGCGCGTCGACCGGCGCGACTTCGGCGTCACCGCCCGGACCGACGGCGGCGGTCTCCTGGTCGGCAACAAGGTGTCGATCAGGCTGGTGATCCGGGCCGTGCTCCAGAAGTGATCCGAGGAGAGACGACATGCCTGCAGGGCAGGAAACGCGCAACAAGGCGGCGTTCGGCCGCTTCCACGACGCGATGAACAGCAGCGACCTGGACGTTGTCTTCAGAATGATCGACGAGGTCGTCGCCCCGGACGTGCTGTTCCACGCACCCGTGCCGAGCGGCGAAACGGGGGTGGCGGCAGTCAAGCAGGTGTGGGCGGCGCTCCTGCGAGCCTTTCCCGGCATCCGCGTCACGGTCGAGGACGTGATCGCCGAGGGGGACAAGGGCGCCGGCAGGCAGACCGTCACCGGGACCCATCTGGGCGAATACCGGGGCCTCCCGCCCACCGGCAGGTCCGTCACGTACGACGAGATCTTCATCGTCCGCTTCGACCACGGCCGTATCGCGGAGATCTGGGGGGTGGTCGACGTGTACGCACAGTTGCGCCAGCTCGGCATGATTCCCGTGAACGCTCCGTGACCGCAGGCCGCGGAAGGCGGCGTCCGGTGGGCACCGCCCCATTCCCGGCGGGGAATCGCCGGTACGTCGTGCCGGGCGCGGGATCTCGTCCGCCCGGGGATCGTGGTCCGTTCCCCGGAGGGGGACGGACCACGGCGTTCCCGGCATCCCGGCCCGGCGGGCAGCGGCCGTTGGTACGGTCCGGCTGCCTCAAGAGGCAGCCCGGGATGCCCCGGTCCCGCCGGGCGCGGGCTGGACGGGGCAGGGAATCCGGCGCGAGGGTGGAGAACCGGCAGGAGGGCCGGTCACCGCGGCCTTGCGCGGTGCGCCCCCACGACGGTGCGGTCAGGGAGACGACGATGAACGCACAGGACCACGGCCATGAGCACGAGCAGGACCCCGAGCGGGACCACCACAACGCCCAGCCCCGGGAGAGCGAGTACGGCCACGAGTGGACGCGGGGGGAACAGTTGCGCGGGGAACCCTCCGTCGCACAGCGCTCCCCGGGCGCCCACGATCCGGGAACCGACACCCACCACCTCTACCGGGCAGCGGCCAACGGCCGGGCGGACGTGGTCGGTACGGCCGGAATGAGCGCGCTCCAGCGGAGCATCGGCAACGCGGCCCTCGGCCCGATGATCCAGCGCGCCAGGGCCGGAGAGGCCGAGCGCTCGGAGGACGAGTCTCGCTCGCCGGTCCACGACGTCATCTCGTCGGGCGCGGGCACCCCGCTGGACACCGAGACCCGCACGGATCTCGAAGGCCGGATGGGGGCGGACTTCTCCGACGTGCGCATCCACAACGACTCCGCCGCGCACGAGTCGGCCAAGTGCGTCGGCGCGCACGCCTACACCGTGGGGAACAACGTGGTGTTCCAGCGTGACGCGTACGACCCGTCGTCACCGCAGGGCCGCACGACGCTGGCCCATGAGCTGACTCATGTGATTCAGCAGCGGAGCGGGCCGGTGGAGGGCACGGAGGCACCGGGAGGCATCCGGGTCAGCGATCCCTCGGACCGTTTCGAACGGGAGGCCGTGGCGAATGCCGACCGGGTGCTGTCGGACCCGGAACCCGCCCCGGCCGCAGCACCGGTCCCGGCGTCCGCCGCCCCCGCCGTCCAGCGGGCGGCCACGGAGGACGAGGACGAGCAGCCGGCCGATGTGCAGGGGTCGTTCGTCCAGCGTGCCGAGGAGAAGAACCCCGAGGAGGAGGAAGAGGCCCCGCCGGCCTGAGAGGAATCCTCCGTCACCTGCCCGTACGCGTGGGCGCACGGGCGCACGGGCGCACGGGCGTGCCTGCGTGAGTTCGTGGACGCGTGGGTGCGTGCCGGTCCGGGCGGCGGTCCGGCACGCACTCCTGGCCCCGGTCAGCCGGCGGAGTCGGGCCGCATCGTGCCGCCGAGGAACAGCGACTCGGAGCATCGCGAGGGTGTGCGGGCACCCACCGGCTTGCCGACCTTCCGGCAGTCGATGGTCATCGTGACCTTTCCGCCCGCCGGCACGAGAATCGGCGTCACGAAGTGGTAGTCGGAGTCACGGAAGTTCTCCAGCCCGAGACTCAGCGCACTCGCGTTCTCACCGGCCGAGATCACGACGGTTCCGGCGTCGCCCTGCGGATTCTGCACGACGATGTCGGTCAGCTGGAAGGTGTGGCCCTTGGGCACCTGAAGGGCGGTCGAGGAGTTCGAACCGCCGCCCACCGAGTCCCTGACCCGGACCTGCGCACTGGTCGGAGTGGCCGCTCCGTCGCCCGCCCCCGCCCCCGCGCTCGCCTCGGCGGAAGGGCTCGGCGTGGGTTTCGACGTGCCGGCGCCCGCGTCGGCCCCGGCGGAGTCACCGGTGCCGGCATCGGTGCCCGTCCCCGCGGTGCCGCCCTGGTCCGGCGCCTTGCTCTTGTCGGCCGCGGCCGCGGAACGTACCGCCTCCGGCGTGACCGCCTCCCGCGCCGCGGACTTGACGGCAGGACGCAGCAGCGCGTACCAGATCCCGGCCAGGGCTATCAGCAGTACGGCCGCCGTGATCAGGGCCCGGGGCAGCCAGCGTGGCAGGAGGGGTTCCTGCTGGTAGGAGCCGTCGACGAGGACCGGTTCCACCGGTTCCTGCCCCTCGGCCACCTGAGTGGCGGCGAATACCTGGAAGGGATGCGTCACCGGCGTACCGCGCCACATCCGCTTCGCGGGCCTCACCCGCAGCTTTCCGAACTCCGCCTGGCCGGGCGCCACCTGGAGCTCGGCGACGTCGAAGGCGACGCGCGCGAGTTCGCTCCCCGGCTGGGCGCCGAGCCGGACCGTGACCGGTGTGTTGCCCCGGTTGTCGACGGCGAGCTGGTGCCGTCCGCGACGGGAGCCGTGCGAGCTGCGCGGGACCAGCTCGGCCGTCGTCTCGGTGAACGGCAGCACGGTCACCCGGCCTTCCGGCACCACCGTGTCGCCCTGCTCACCGGTGGGTACCACCCGTACCCCGAACGGTGTCTCACCCGCAGGCACCGTCGCATCGCGCGGCGGGCGCAGCAGGAGCGAAACCGTCCGGGAGTCACCCGGGTAGAGCGACAGAACCGCCGGCTCCACCGCCGACCAGGCGGCGCAGGCACCGACCACCTCGAAGCGGTACTCCTCGACCGTCGCACCGGAGTTGCGGACCTGTAGGGGGACAGCCGTCTCCTCGCCCGGTGCGGCGCTGACGGACGATGCGTCGAGACTTGCCGTGAGACTCATAGGCGGACCGTAGAGTCGTCACCGATGTCGGACACCGGCCTGGAAGGAACACTTTCGGGCAGATCTCGTGCCCCTGACACCCTTTTAGTTTCCTTGCCGGTAAACGCGGGAATCTCTTGCCCGCCTCATATCCAATGAGACGGACGACAACGGCTGCGGGGCGTGGGCACGTTGTGGCCTTCCAGCTGTTGCCCAAGGGGGAGCATCGGCATGGAACGCATGGAACGCACCACGGTGGCGTTACGGGCTCAGGACCCGATCTCGCAAGCAGGCGTGGCCAGTCAGTTGAGGGCCCGCCCCGAAGTCAACGTCATGGAATGGTCCGAGGGCGAGAGCGCCCCCCAGGTCGTCGTCATGGTCGTGGACACGGTCGACGAAGACGTGCTGAGGATGCTGCGCCACATCCAGCGCACCAGCGATTCGCGAGCGGTGCTGGTCACCACGGACATCGATGAGCAGAAGCTGGTGAGCGCGGCGGAGTGCGGGGTCGTCGGCGTGATCAGGCGGGCGGAATCCACCCCCGAACACCTGGTGCACGTCATCGAGACGGTGGCGCGGGGCGAGGGCCACCTGCCCTCCGACCTGCTCGGGAGGCTCCTCGCGGAGGTGGGGCGGCTCCAGGGACAGGTGCTCGGGCCGCGTGGTCTGCACTTCACCGGGCTCGCGGCACGCGAGGTGGATGTGCTGCGGCTGGTGGCCGAGGGGTATGACACCGCGGACATCGCCACGAAACTGGCCTACTCCGAACGCACGATCAAGAACGTGCTGCACTCGGTGATGACCCGGCTCCAACTGCGGAACAGGTCCCACGCGGTGGCGTACGTCATGCGCCAGGGACTGATCTGACGGTTCATCCGGCTCTCGTCCGGCCCCCGCCCGGTCCTCACGCGATCCCCGGTCCTCACGCGATCCCCGGTCGGCACCTCCGCGCCCGGAACGTGGTGGCGGCCCGGTGCGCTCTTCGCGGGCCGCCGGTGTACGGGTGTCCGGTGCCTGTGGCCCGGGGCTGCCCCAAAGGGCAGCTCCGGCTTCCCGGAGAAGTGGCTCGCCTCTCACTGCGGAAGCGGAGCGCCCGCGAGACCGTGGGGGCGCTGTTCTTCGGTGGGAGGTCCGGGTGCGGGGGAGAGATTCGGTGCGGTGGATTCGGCCGGCGAAACAGTCACGCGGACTCACACGCGGACTCACGGGTGCGCGCCGCTCGGTCGGCCTCGTTCTCCTTCTGCTGGCCGCGGGCCTCGCCCCCGCTTCGGCGGGGACGGGCGTGGCCACCGCTGTCCCGGTTCCGCCCGAGCCGTGGGTCACTCCGGCGAGCCTGCACGAGGCGCTCGACCCGGGCGGGTCGACGGGGGTGGACAAGTCGGTGCGTACACCGGCCATTCCGCCGAAGCCGGAGGTCGTGCTGCTGGTGGACGGTACGAAGAGCATGGCCGAGCCCATCGGCGACGTACAGAAGTACCTCCCCGACATCACCGGGAAGATCCTGGCCGAGCAGCCCGACTCGCGCTTCGCCGTCGCCACGTTCGGCGACCAGGAGGGCGATCTCAACGCCGGGTTCGAGGTGCTCCAGGAGCTGACGGACGACGTCGGCAAGGTTCAGACAGGCGTCAACGGCCTGAAGACGGTGCTGGGCGGACAGAGCCGCGGCCCCTCCGAGGACTGGATCAACGGTCTGTGGGAGATAGCCAACGGGGCCGGGGGCAAGACCGTCTTCCGCGAGGGTTCCAACCCGGTCGTCGTACTCGTGAGTGACGCCTCCAGCCACGCACCCAGCAACCACCACACCATCGATGACACGATCTTCGACCTTCAGGACAAGGGCGTCCGGGTGATCGGCGTCGACGTGGACAGCAAGATCGGCGACGGACTCAACGGCAACGGGGACGCCCACAACCCGGACAACCCGACGTACGTCGAGGAGCCGCCGACCACGGAGGGACAGGCGACACGCATCATCGAGGCGACCCAGGGACGCCTGCTGGAGGGGATCCAGCCCGACGAGGTGGCCCAGGCCATCATGGACGGCTTCGACAACCTCCCCACCTCGGTCGGCTACCGGCTCGACAACTGCGACCCCCACCTCACGGTCTCCCTCGACCCGCCCAGCCGTAGGCTGACCAGCGGCGAGACCGCACACTTCGCGGAGACCGTCGACGTCTCGGCCGACGCGCCACAGGGCACCACGCTCACCTGCACCGTGCAGTTCCTGCTCGGCACCCAGGCGCCGGGGACGGACACGATCGGGCCCGCCGCCGCTGCCGACCCCGACTTCCAGCAGCAGATCAGCATCGACGTGAACGACATCGACGCCCCCGTCGTCACGGTGGACGACCGCATCGCGAGGCCGCAGAACGACGAAGGCGCGCGGATCACCTACACCGCGACGGCGACGGACGCACAGGACGGCGAGCTGCCCGTGAACTGCACGCCGGCGTCAGGTTCGCTCTTCCCGGTCGGAACGACCACGGTCACCTGCTCGGCCACCGACACGGCGGGCAACACCGGCACGGACACCGCACGCTTCGAGGTGCTGAAGCCGCCGCCGGACCCGCCACCGCCACCGCCTTCGTCGGAGCTCGCGGTCAAGGCCGACGTCAGCCCCGGCCGCACATATGTCACCCGCCCCGCCCGTGCCCGCTTCGTCATCACCAACGCCGGTCCGGACACCGCCACGGGAGTCGTCCTCGGCGCGACGTGGCCGGCCCCGCCGGACCGCAAGGACCGGAGCCTGCGGACCCTCACCCGCTGTACGGCAGCCGAGCCGTGCACGATCCCGGCGGGCGGCCGGATCGAGGTGACGCAGACGGCGACCTACCGGGCGGCGATCACCGGCGATGTGCGGGCCACGGTGCGCGGCACGCTCCCGGACCGCCGTACGGCCAACAACAAGGACACGGACCGGCTGCGCGTACTGAAGCCCTCTCTCACCGTCACCCCACTGGTGGCCAAGCCGGGGCAGCCCGTACTGGCCCGCGGCAAGGACTGTCCGCCCGGCGAGACCGTGCACCTCACCTGGGACACCGGGATCACGGGTGACCGGTCAGGGGTGAGGGTGGGCCGCGACGGCACGTTCGAGGTGCAGATGCTGGTGCTGCGCAAGGACACCCTCGGCCCCCGCGTCCTGCGCGCGGACATCCGCGGCCTTCCCCGCCTCCGGAAACCGGTCCTGGTGGTCCAACGCAACCTCCAGCCACCGGACTTCAAGGGACGGACATGACAGGAGCGATCTCCGGATGATCCACGAAGTGGATGACGTACTGCGCTCCCTGATCCGGGCCGAGGTGCTCGAAGGCGGTCAGATCGCCGTGGTCTTCGACGCACCGACCCGGGAATGGGCGGCCAAGGTGAACGCCCCGATGGTCAACCTCTACCTCTACGACATCCGCGAGGACATGCGACGCCGCGAGCGCGGACTCCACAACGAGTACGACGAGCGCGGCACCGTCGTCGCGCGGCGCCGCCCGCCCCGCTACTTCAAGCTGTCGTACCTGATCACGGCCTGGACCAAGCGCCCCGAGGACGAGCACCGGCTGTTGTCCTCCCTGCTCGGCTGTCTGCTGGCGTACGAGGCCCTGCCCCCGGAGCGCCTGGCCGGCTCCCTCGCCGAGATAGGGGCAGCCGTCCCGATGTCGATCGCTCTGCCGCCGCCGGAGGACCGCTCGTTCGCGGACGTGTGGAGCGCCCTGGGCGGTGAGCTGAAGCCCTCGCTGGATCTGGTGGTGAGCGTGCCGGTCACGGCGTCGCCCACGTACGCGGCGGGTCCGCCGGTGGGAGAGGAGGGGCTCCGGGCGGACTTCGGGGACGTACCGCCGCCCCCGGAACCGCGGCGCGACCCGATGCCGGGACGCGGCGGGCTCCCGGTCTACGGAAGCCGCCCCGGACGACCGGCGCCCGAGGACCCACCCGGATCCACGGAGCCGCGCCGGGGCCTCGCCCTCCGGATCACCGAGAACCGGCGTACCCAGGACAGCCGCTCCCAGGACGGCCGGTCCCAGGACAGCCGCACACAGGACGGCCGTACGCGGGACAGCACCGCATGACACCGCCGGGCCACCCCGCCGAGGACCCGAATCTGCGCCATCTGCTCGCCCGCGCGGTGGACGTCGAGCAGCGCATCCGCCATGCCGTCGAGTTCCGCCGGAGCACGGATCCGGACCCGGGGGACGAGTTCCGGGGGCTCTACCTCACGGCCGAGAACGTCGCGCGTCTGCTGGACGAGGAGGCCGCCCGGGGCTTTCCGGAGCCGATGGCGGGGGAGACCGGCCCGGCAGCGGGCACAGACTCCCGGCTCACCTCTCTGGAGGCCGGTTTCGGGCTCACCGCGCTCGACATCGAGATCCTGCTGATCGCACTCGTGCCGGATCTGGACGACCGCTTCGAGGCCTTCTACGGCTACCTCAACGACGACGTGACCCGTCGGCGCCCGTCGATCGGCCTGGCGCTCGGCCTGTGCGGGCTGTCACCGGCCGACGCGGTGGCACGGGGCCGGCTGGCGGCCCGCGCCCCGCTCCGTGACGCGGGCCTCCTCCTGGCCGAGGACCTCGACCGCCCGTTCCTGAGCCGCGCACTGCGCGTCCCCGACCGGGTCACCGCACACCTCCTGGGCGACGACACGAGGGACCCGCGCCTCGCCGACCTCCTCGTACCGTGGCACGCGGTGGCGGGCGTCGGTGATCCGGCACCGCTGGCCCGGGTCCTTGCCGACGGTCTCGGACTGGCTTATCTGAGCGAGGACCAGGGCGGGGCGGGCACAGCCCTCGCCGCATCCGCGCTCACACGCGCGGGCCTGGGGGTCCTGGGCCTGGACCTGGCCCGCCTGGCGGAGGACCCCGCCCCGGCCGATGCCGTGCGCTCCCTGGTCCGCGAGGCCCGGCTGACACACGCGGGCCTGGTCTGCGCCCCGCTGGACGCGCTGTCCCGCGAACACCCGCACCTGCTCAGGCTGCTCACGGCCACGCCCGTCCCGACGGTCATGGTCGGCCGGGTGCCGTGGGACGCGTCCTGGTCGACGACGCCGCCGCTCCTTCTGTACGCCCCGAGGGTGGAGCCGTCCGCACGCGGTGCGCTGTGGAGCGACGCGTACGCGCACACGGCCGCGGCCCCCCTCCCCGCCACGATCGACCCGGACCACCTCCTCGCCCCGTTCCTCCTCACTCCGGAACAGATCACCGGTGCTGCCCGCAGCGCGGCCCGGACTGCGCAGCTCGACGGCGGAACGCTCACCCCTGCCCACGTACGCCAGGGGGCCCGTGCCCAGAACGCGGCCGGCCTGGACCGGCTGGCCCGGCGCATCGAGCCCGCCGTGACCTGGCACGACCTGGTCCTGCCACCGGACGCCCACGCCCAGCTCCGCGAACTCACCGCCCGCGCCCGCCACCGCGACCGGGTGCTGGGGGAGTGGGGCATGCGCCCGGGAGGAGGCCGGGGCCGGGGGGTGTCCGCGCTCTTCGCGGGCGACTCAGGCACGGGCAAGACGATGTCGGCGGAAGTGATCGCGGCCGATCTCGGCCTGGACCTCTACACGGTCGACCTGGCGACGGTGATCGACAAGTACGTGGGCGAGACCGAGAAGAACCTGGAACGCATCTTCACCGAGGCTGCGGGGGTGAACGGTGTCCTGCTCTTCGACGAGGCGGACGCGATCTTCGGCAAACGCTCCGACGTGAAGGACGCCCACGACCGCTACGCGAACGTCGAGAGCGCGTACCTCCTCCAGCGCATGGAGTCCTTCGACGGCCTGGCCATCCTCGCCACCAACCTCCGTGCCAACCTCGACGACGCCTTCACCCGCCGGCTGGATCTGGTCATCGACTTCCCGGTCCCGGACCCGGAGCAGCGCCTGGTGCTGTGGGAGCGCTGTCTGGGCCCGCTGCTTCCGCGCGGCACGGACCTCGACCTCGCGTTCTGTGCCGAGAACTTCGAGCTGGCGGGCGGCAACATCCGCTCGATCGCGGTGACGGCGGCGTACCTGGCGGCGGACACGGGGGGCGCGGTGACGATGACGACGCTGATCCACGCGATCCAGCGGGAGTACCAGAAGCTGGGGCGGCTGACGCTGGCCTCGGAGTTCGGGCCGTACCTGGGGCTGGTCCAGGGGTGTTCGCCATGAGCCGTCACTCGTCGCCCGCCGGCCCTCGTGAACGAGCCGCCCGTCAGCCGGCCAGCCGGTCCAGGGCCGCCACCGTGAGGGCGGTGATCGCGGCCGGGAGGGCCGTGCGGACGGCCGGAGCGAAGCGTGGCGAGTGGTTGGGGGCGACGTCCGAGCCGCCCGAGGCCGCCCACCGCGCGGGGCTCGCGGTGCCCAGCATCCAGTAGACGAGGGGGACGCCGGCCTCGCCGTGGAGGTCCAGGCCCGCGTCGCCGTAGAGGGAGAAGTCCTCGGCGGCCAGGGACGGGGGCCAGGTGACGACCTGCCTCGGCCCGTGGAGGCCGGTGTGGGCCGACCGGACAGCCTCGGTCGCGGCCGGGTCGCCCCGCAGCGCCGGGGATCGGGTGACCACGGTGAGTCCGGGGTCCCGGGGGCAGGCGGAGGCAGCGCACTCCGCCCGGACGATTCGGTCGATCGAGGCCAGGGCCCGGTCCAGGGTGTCGTCGGTGAGAGCCCGTACGCCGATGCCGAGTTCGGCCGTGTCCGGTATGACGTTCACGGCCGTGCCCGCGTGCACGGTGCCCACCGTGAGGCTCAGCTGCTCGGACGGGGCGGCCTCGCGGGCGACGATCGTCTGGAGCCTGCCGATCACCGCGGCCGCCGTGACCACGGGATCGACAGTGAGCTGGGGGGTCGCGGCGTGACCGCCCCGGCCGTGGACGACGACGGTCAGGGCGGCGCTCGCGGCGACGACCGGAGCGTGCGGGCCGCCGTGCGCGATCAGGCCGGCGGGCAGCGGTGCGGCATGCTGGGCGAGGACAGCGCGGGGCCGGCCGAACCGTGCGTACAGGCCGTCCTCCAGCAGGGCGCGGGCACCGGTCAGGGTCTCCTCGGCGGGCTGGCCGAGGACGACGAGGGTGCCGCTCCAGCGGGTGGTGGCGCGGGCCAGCAGATCGGCGGTCCCGACGGCGGCGGCGAGGTGGAGGTCGTGGCCGCAGGCGTGCATGGCGCCGTTGGTGCTGGCGTACGGGAGTCCGGTCCGCTCCTCCAGGGGCAGGGCGTCGAGTTCGGCGCGGAGGTAGACGCGGGGGCCGTCGCCGTTGCGGAGCACTCCGACGACCCCGTGGCCTCCGACGTCGCGGGTGACGTCGAGCCCGATCGCGGCGAGCCGCTCGGCGAACAGGGCCGCGGTGCGCGCCTCCTGGCCCGACACCTCCGGGTGGCGGTGGACGTCCAGGTAGAAGGTGAGCGCGGGGCGGATCACCTCGTCGATGGCTGCGAGCACAGAGGGCGCGGCGGGCGCGTTCGGTGAAGTGGGCACGGTGATCGGGCTCCTGGCGGCATGTCGGGTATCGGGCGGAGAGGCGTCGCTGACGGCGCGTGCCAGCGATGTGTGAGCGGAACGCGTGCCGAGCGGTGAGTGACGGACGGTGCAATGGGGGCGTACATCCCACCGGGTGTACGCCAGCGGGTGGCCCCCGAAAACAGTGGGCCCGGACCGGAGGAGTCATCATGGAGAAGAACCTCAGCACCCTCGCCGACGAGATTCTCGAGCTCGAGGCCGAGACCTTCGAGATCTCCGACTACTCGGACGCCAGCGAGGTCGTGCTGGCCGGCTCCACCAGCACCAGCTCGACCTCGACCTGTAGCTCCACCACCAGCACCACCTCCTGCTCCGCCTGACCGGACGCCGGAAAGCGCTCAGCGGGCCCTGCGCCCGGCACCTGCCCCGGGGCAGGTGCCGGGCGTCTCGCCGTTCACGGGAACGGGTGCGGGACCATGCGGATCTCCGAGTCGGTCAGGTCGGTGGTGCGATGGCCTCCCCGGCGCAGAGCGGTCCGCAGACGGGGCATCAGGGGGGCGCGTCTGCGGTTCCAGCCGAAGTCGATGGGCAGGAGACCGGGAACCAGGGTGGCGACGGTGCGCAGACCCATGCGTTCCTGTTCCGGGGCGGTCTGGTCGACGACGATCACGTCGTGGCCGGCGCGGGTGAGCTCACCGATGACGGCCCGGACGTCGTCGCGGAGGTCGCCGGTGCGGGGACGTCCGGTGGACTCCCAGTCCTGGTAGACCGCCTCGAAGGGGCGCACCGCCAGGGGACGGAGGTAGCTTTCGGCGTGGTGGGCCATCCGGGGCAGGCCGTAGAGCTGGGCGTGGTCCTTGAGATGGCGGACCCGGTCGAAGTCGTCGGCCATGGCCTCCAGTTCGTCTCGGCGCTCCTCAGTCTGACGGGAGAGGTGCGGAATGTAGGTGAGGACTTCGGAGAGGGCTCCCTCGACCGCCGCGCGCGGGTCCAGTGAGGCGGCCGCCGCGAAGGAGAGGATGCCGGGACCGCCGTCGCGGCGCACGGCGACCGCGGTGCAGACGGGAATGGTCAGGTCGATGCGGTTGTCGAGGACATGGACGTCGTATCCCTGGAGCGCGGCGCGTTCCGCCATGGCGGGCGCGGTCCGGCCGCCGACCGTCGTGAGATCGATCTCGGTGAGGCGGGCGTTGCCGTACCAGGCGTTGAGGAAGGCGTCCCGCTCGACGAGTTCCAGGAGGCCGCCCAGGACCGCCTCCTCCAGGCCGCCGCCGATGGCACAGCCGTTGGAGCATTCGAAGACGAAGTTGTCGGAGGTCAGTCCGGCGCTGTAGTGGACGAGGCGGGACGGGACGAGCACGGGCCGCTCGTCGCGCAGGGACCAGCCCCACTCCCACGGAATGGGACGGTCCGGGTCGAAGGGGTCGACGAGCGGGTCGTCGCGGTAGGTGAGCGGATCGTAGAGCCCGCAGACGGCGGGGTCGACGGCGTCGTCCCGCAGCTCGCTCCAGGAGCCGGTGACCGGAGTGGTCCGGCGGCGGCGGTGCGTTCCCGCGTAGCGTTCCAGACCTTCCAGGAAGGCGAGCGTGCGGCTGGTGGAGAAGGCGTTCTCCTGGCCGCTCCAGGTGACGTCGTTGAGTCCGGCGTAGCCGCGTACGAAGGCGCTTCCGGCGACCGGAGCGGTCGTCGGCGACGTCACGTCGGTCCAGGTTCCGCCACCGAGCATCCCGCAGACCGGGTTGGCCAGTGCCTCCTCCGGCAGGGGGTAGGCGGACGCGGGGCGCAGCCGGTAGCCGTCCGGGTCGGGCTTGGGCTGAGGGACGAGCGTGAGCGGGCGGGGCATGGCGGGCACGGGTGGCGGGGCGCAGTCGGGGCAGAGCGGGTCGGCGAGGAGGGGGTACGTCCGGGTCCGCAGGCTCGTCAGGTCGAGACGGGTGACCTGGGGGAGGGCGCGGTCGGCGGGGAGGCCGGCGGGGGGCTCGGCGCCGGGGCCGGCCAGGAGGGCGCGGCAGAGCGCGGCGACGGAGTCGTAGGTGTGGTCGGTGAGCAGGGGCCAGGCGCCGGTGGGGCGGGGGCCGTCGGGGCCGCCGGTCTCCAGGGCGTCGCGTTCGCTGCGGCTGCGCAGGCGCTGCCAGCGCATCGCCAGGCATCGCCCGCAGGCGGGGAACGTGCCGTCGCCGCCCCAGGGGCCGATCAGGACCGCGGATGCGGTGAGGTGGACTCGGGCGGCGGGGCGCTCGGCCGCCCAGGGGTCCGGAGCGCCGCGGTCACCGGGGGCCGCGTCGGTGGCGCCGACCGGGACCACGGCGATGTTTTGGCCCAGGCGGCCGGTGAGCGCGGTGTGGAGCGCGGACCGGGCGGCGGCCATGGGCGCCGGTGCGTTCGGCCGTGTGTTCATGACGACCTCGTCCAGCGGAAGGTCCTGACGGCGAACGTGCCGAAGACCAGAGCGAAGACGGCGAGTCCGGCACAGCCCACCCAGACGTCCGACAGTTCGCCGCGTCCGGCGAGTGCGTAGGACACGGAGTCGTTGAGATAGCGCAGCGGCATGACCAGCGAGACCTTCTGCATCCAGGACGGCATGGAGTCCAGCGGGAAGAAGGATCCGGAGAGGAAAGCCATGGGCAGCATCGAGAAGTTGGCGACGGCCGCGACGGACTCGGGGGTGTTGGCGAAGGACCCGATGATCACGCCGAGCAGCAGGAAGGTGGTGATGCCCAGGATCAGCACCGGGATCAGCAGCGGCCATCCGGAGGCCGGTTCGAGGCCGAACAGCGGGAGCATGGCGACGCCCACGAACAGCAGCGACTGCACGGTGCCGACGGCGAGGGCGATGACGTAACGGGAGCCGATGACGGCGGAGAGCGGGGACGGCGACATCCGGATGAGGCGCAGGATGTCGTCGTTGCGCCACTGCATCAGGGTGAACGAGATACCGAACACGGCGGCGTTCGCGACGCCCCAGGAGAGCACTCCGGCGGCGGTGTAGGAGAGGTAGGACAGTCCGCTCTCCTCGACTGCCTGGCCGCGGAAGACGAGACCGAAGACGACGAGGAAGATGAGCGGGAAGGCGAAGGTGAAGAAGAGGGTCGTCTTGTCGCGGACCTGGGCGCGGTAGCCCGCCGAGGTCAGCGCGGTGTAGGCGCTCATGGCTGGTGCTCCGTGGTGTCGGCGTTCCGGCTGGGGGTCTGCTGGGAACCGGCGAGCCGGGCGGTGAGGTCGAGGTAGACGTCCTCCAGGTCGGCGGTGCGGGTCTGGATGCCGTCGAGTCCGGTGATTCTGTCGATGGCGCTGAGGACCCGGCCCGCCGACCGGGTCTCCAGGACGAGGGAGCCGCCCTGGACGGTGACCCGGTCGACGCCGGGAATGTCCGCTGCCTCCTTCTCTTCGAGGCGGCCCAGCGGCAGCATCAGCCGGGTGGGGGCCTCGAAGGCGGAGACGAGATTGTGCGGCGAGTCGGTGACGGCGATGACACCGTCCACCAGGATCGCGACCCGGTCGCAGAGCGCTTCGGCCTCGTCGAGGTGGTGCGTGGTGTGGACGATGGTGCGGCCCTGGGCCTTGAGGGCCCGCAGCACGTCCCACAGGGCGCGGCGGGCCTGCGGGTCGAGGGCGGCGGTCGGTTCGTCGAGGAAGATCAGCTCGGGGCCGTGGACGAGGGCGGATGCGATGGCGAGGCGCTGGCGCTGTCCGCCGGACAGGTTCTCCACCTGGACGTCCCGCTGTTCGGTGAGCCCGACGGATTCCAGGGTGGTGTCGACGGCGGTGCGGGGGGCACCGTAGAGGGCGGCGACGGTACGCAGGTGCTCGTGCGCGCTCTGCCGTACGAAGAACGCGGAGGACTGCGTCTGGATGCCGATCCGGGGCAGCAGCGCGACGTTGCGGGGACGGGGTGACTCCCCGAAGAGGGCGACCGTGCCGCTGTCGGCCTGGCGCAGCCCTTCCATGATCTCCACCAGCGTGGACTTGCCGGCGCCGTTGGGTCCCATCAGGCCGAAGAACTCGCCGCGGTGGATCTCCAGCGACACGTCGTCGACGGCCTGCCGGTCCCCGTACCGTTTGGAGACGTGGTCCACGCGGACGGCGGGGGGTGTGGGTGGCATCGCCTGTACCTCACTCATGTGGTGCGGGGGTCCTTCCGGTCGGGTGGGTCGGTCGCGCGGTGGGTCACCTCGTCAGCAGCAGGAACGCCACGGTGCAGGTGCCGCCCGTGGCGAGGAGGACCAGCAGGGCGAAGCCGGCGGCGTACGCCGTGTAGATGCGCCGGGCCCGGCGCGGGTACGCGGCACGGGCCTCACCGCCGCTCCGGCGCAGCGCCAGGTAGGTGCGGGTCTCGGGAGCCAGCCGGGCGGTGCCGAGGATGTGGCCGAGCATGCGGTAGCCGTCGAGCGGGGGCAGCGGCACGAGGTTGCTGAGCCCCTGGACGCTGCCGAGGAACAGCAGCCCGGCGAGGAGCGGCCGGGCGGTGTCGGTGCCGGGGAGGAGGAACCACCAGACGGCGAACGGCAGCAGGAGCACCATGTTGAGCTGGGCGCCCGCTCCGGCGATCACGAGCTTGGCGCGCAGGCCGGGGATGAAGAGGTAGTTGCCGACCGTGCAGTGCAGCATCACCGCCGGGAACCGCCAGCGCAGCCCGATCTCGGTGACCTGGCCGCCGTAGTGCTGCGCGGCGATCCCGTGGGCGAGTTCGTGCAGGGTGATGCTGAACCAGAGGAAGAGGGCGACGGCCGCCAGGACGGCCGGTTCCCGGACCAGCTGTTCTGTGCCGTCGATGAGTTCCCCGGTGTGCCAGACCAGTACCGGCACCATGATGAGGACGGCGGCCAGGAGAGGGAGCTGGACGACCGGGTGCAGCAGGGGGCGCAGGACGTGGTGCAGCCGCGCGGTGGTCCTGTCCGCGTCGGCGACCATACGGCGGGTGCCGTGCCAGAAGCCGCCGGTGCGGGCCGGTGGGGGCGCGGCGGCCGGCGGGTCCGGGGCGCCCGCCAGCAGGCCTCGGGTGCCGAGGAGTCCGAGCAGCCGGATCCAGGGCTCCTCGGTGAGGCGACGCCCGAAGCGCTCGGCGTAGGCGGGTGCGAGGTCGTCGTGGGTGCGGGTCCCGTCGAGCCGGGATATGAGGAAGTGCTCCTTGGGACCGACCTCAAAGGTGGCGCCGCTGACAGGGTGTCTGATCAGGTGGACCGTACGGGGTCCGCGCAGCAGCGGCGGGCCGATGAGGACACCCGGCCGCAGCGCGGGACGGTACGCGCGAATGGCGTCCGCCTTCGGGGAGGTGGCCGCGGGCGGGGTCGTCGCCCGGTCGGGGGCGGGGGTCATGCGTCGGCCGTCCTCGTGCCCGCCGGATCACGGAGCACCTGGCCGAGGACGAAGGAGAGGTAGGCCTCGTCGCGGATCGTGACGTGCAGGCGGTTGTTGGTCATATGCATGTACGGGGAGAGCAGCCGGGGCAGGACCGCCGACACCTGGGTGAGCGGCACCAGCGGTGCGGCGTCGGCCGGCTCGGTGCGTTGCTGTCCGGTGTCCTCGCGGGCGGGGCCGTCCCAGGCAGGGAAGAGGAGTTCGCCTCGGACGGTGAGGTCCTCGATACGGGCCCGCAGCTCCAGGCAGTGGGCCGCCCAGCCGCGCAGGAAGGACGGCAGCCGTCCGAGTTCACCCTCGGCGAGGGCGCTGCGGATACCGGCGAAGCGTCGGCCCAGCGCGGGAGCCGTCTCGGCGTAGTTGCTCTCGTACTCCTTCGAGCCGATGAAGCCCGTTCCGGGGAAGGCCCGGTGCCAGAACTCGTAGTAGCCGTCGAGGTATTCGGCGAGCCGGTCCTCATCGGGAAGGAAGCAGCCGGCCATGACCATCATCAGCTGGGCGGAGGTGCCGAGGAGCACGGTTCGCAGGTGGAGGTTCATGGTGCGGAAGGCGTCCATGACCAGCTCGCTGGAGTGCCGGAAGTGCCATTCGGCGAGTTCGACACCGGCCGGACCGCCGTACTTGGCGTGCTCGGGGGCGTAGGGCTCCAGGCTGAAGGAGTTGTTGGGCCGCAGGTTCATCCGGCCGTCCTCGCCCATGTACCGGCCGCGGTCCTCGCCGGGGAACTCGATGTCGAACAGGGCGTTGTAGAAGTCCTTCAGGAAGCCGGAGTCGACCTCGTACAGGGCGGGACGGGTACGGAGGAAGGCGGTCAGCGCCTCCTCGGCGCGACGCCGGACCTCGGGGGCCGCCCCGGGGCTCGAGGGGCGCAGCCGCAGCCGTACGTGTGGGCCCTCCAGCCAGTAGTTGATGAAGAAGTGACCGGCGAGCAGGCCCTCCTGCGTGAGTTCGGCGACCAGCGGGCGGACGCAGTTGACCAGCATCGGCCGGGGACCGGCGGCGTAGAAGACATGCAGGGCGATCCACTCGCCGGGTTCGGTGGCGGTGGGGCGGGACGTGTTCAGTTCCGGCATGTGGGGCCGTCCTCGGTACGCTGGCGGTAGGTGAAGGTCTCCACGGCCAACTCGGCTACGTGGCTCCCCTCTTCGGATGTCAGGTGCAGGGAGTCCTCGGCGGGGAGCATCTCGCGCAGGACGACGCGGGTGCCCGGTTCGCGTTCCACGAGGGCGTCGAAGGCGGTCAGTGACAGCGGGCTGTCGAAGTCCACGTACAGCGGCTTGGCGCCCGGAGCCCGGCCGCTGCCACTCCGGAGCAAGGTCGCGAAGACCTGGCGGGGCAGCCGGTGGGCGCGGCGCCAGCGCTGCCAGTCGAGGTACCACCGTGCCTCGTCGGTACCGGGGCGCCGTGCGGGGAGCACGGAGGTGTCGGCGGTCCAGCTGCGGCGGCTGAGGACGACGTCTCCGTGGACGACCCGCGGCCTGCTGGTGACGCCGTCCCGGGCAGGGCTTTCGGGGACGCCGCCCCAGAGGTCGGTGGGCGTCATGGTGCTCGGCGAGAGGAGGAGAAGGGTGCGGGGGATCTCGGGGAGGGCGACCGGTACGAGGTAGCCGAGGTAGACGGGGACGACCTCGCGGTCCAGGCGGCGGGAGCGCAGGGCGAGCCGGTCGGTGGCGTCGTCGTGCTGGAGGTACAGGTCGTCCAGGTCGATCCGGTCGCTCTCGGGGACGGTCGAGGTCTCCCCGGGGCAGACGATCTGGTGGTCCGTCAGCTTGCCGTGCAGATTGAGATTGCTGGTGACGGGGCCACCCGTCAGCTCTGCGAGGACGGCGCCCCTGGGCGGGAGGGAGCGCAGTTCCGAGCGCAGCCGCGCCGAGAGGCCGGTCGTTGGGCTCTGGTCGTAGACATGGGTGAAACGGCTGAAGGGGAAGGCGAGTCCGCCGTACGAGCGGTTGAGGACCACCCGGGGCCTGTCGGTCCTGCTTTCCGTGGTGGGCAGGCCGACCTGGATGTGATGGCTCTGCGGAGTGAAGTCCGCCGCCAGCGCGTCGAGTTCCCCCGTGACATCGGCGAGCAGTCCGGCCGGGAGGTCGATCTCGTCGGACGATCCGTGTTTCTCCCACTGCTCACGCATTCCGCCGACGAAGCGGCGGCGTGCGCTGTCCAGGGCACGCAGTGCGGGCTGGCCGAGCCAGTTCTCCTCGGGGACGTACTCACCGTCGGCGTCGAAGGCCTTCCGGTCGGCCGTGAAGGAGATGTACTGGTCGAAGAAGTCCTCGTGGAAGTCGTGCACCAGGCCGAGCAGATCGTCGCAGCGCCCGCCGCGGCCGTAGCGGGCCAGGAAGAAGCCGTGCAGGGTGATGCGCTGGGGCAGGGTGATGTCGAACATCGGGAGGATGCCCTCGACCCGGCGCAGGTCCTGCCCGGTGGTGCCCGCCAGCGGTCCGGCTCCGCCGGGAAGGTCCTCGCCGGCGCTGACGTCCTCGTACACCAGGGTCTGCGGGAGTGCGGGGTTCTCGGCTCCCAGGTCCCGCTGGATGTCCAGGAGCTGGGCGCGCAGGGTGCGCAGCAGCGCGCGGCGCTCGCCGAGGGGGGCGGCCGGGTAGGCGGCCAGACAGGCGGCGGGGCCGTCCAGCGCGGCGGCGACGGTGTCCGCCCAGGGGGCGCCGAGGCCGCGCAGCGCCCGCTGGAAGGAGCCCAGCGGGTCGGGGCTGTGCACATCGGTGCGCAGACCGGGCACCTGGACCATGCCGAGCTGGACCAGGGCTGCCGCGTACCGTTCGCATGCCTCCTGTCCGGCGTCCTGTCCGCTGCGCAGCATGTCCACGAGATCGCGGTGGCGCAGACCGTCGTGGGCGGAGAAGAAGGCCAGCAGACGGTCCAGGGTGTCGGTGCCCCGGAGGTAGAACAGCCGGTCGCGTACCGCGTCGAAGGTGACCGCCGCACTGTCGTCGCCGGTGGTCACCCACTGGCGGACGTAGCGAATCCGGTCCTCGTCGCGGTCCCAGCCGGGGGAGAGCACGACGGGGAGGTCCTGGCGGCGTACGGGGTCGGCGAGGATCAGGTCGGCCAGCCGTCCGAGAGCGACGACGTTGAGCCGCACATGGCTGGTCCAGCTCTCCCCGACGCGCAGCGGGCCGGGTCCGGGGGCCGGATCAGGGTCGTCGAAGACGCCGGTGGCGACGGCGGTGAGGGTGCTGAAGGGGCTCGTCTTGCACGCCGTGCGGTAGAGGTAGGTCAGCGCGGACCGTTCGATCTTCCGCATCCTCTTGCCGGGTTCGGCGCTCGTGTCGTCGAGATAGCCGTCGAGCCTGCTGTCCAGGGTGGGGGAGGCCAGCAGCAGTCCCAGCCGGAGCCGCTCCCGTGACAGGGCCTCGCGCAGCTCACCCCGTGCCGTGCGCAGCTCGCCGCAGAGCAGCCCGGCCCCCCGGGACAGCAGGTTCTCGTAACGGGCACGGTCGTCCAGCCAGGCGGCGACCTGGCGGCCGGTCTCCGCGTCGAGTCCGGTCACCAGGCGGACGGCCGGTTCGCGAGCGGCGGGCAGACGGTTGTTGAAGATCTGGCGGCGCAGGGCGAGCAGCGCCCGGCGGGCGTCGCTGCCTTCCGCGTCGGCCCGGCCGAGCAGAGCGTGCAGCCGGTCGCTGAGGGCGCTGCCGTCCTCGGCCAGGTGCTCCTCCCGGTCCAGGAGTTCATCGGCCCACGCACTGGTGCGGGCACAGCGCAGGCCGTGGACGGTCCGCAGGGGCAGGCCGGCCGCGCGGAGCAGGAAGCGCCGGCCGGGCTCCCACACGGCGGGACGCGGTGGGGTCGTGCGGGAGGTCATGGAGGTCATCACAGGGTTCCCGTCAGGCGATCTCGTGGCGGAAGTCGGCGGGGCGGGGGCGTTCGTTGCCGAGCGGCATGATCAGCAGAGGTGCCTCGCCGCCGTCGCCCAGGCCGAGCTTCTCGACGTACGCGATGTTGTCGAAGCCCAGGGCGACGCCCGCTCCGAGTCCGAGCGTGGCCGCGGCCACATAGAAGGTCTGGGCCACGGCACCGGCCGTTCCGAGGGCCAGCCGGTAGCCCCGGTCGCCGACCGCGTCCAGCACGGCGTTGGTGCGGACGGTCGGGACGAGGACGGCGCCCGCCTGCTCCAGGTTGTAGTTGGCCAGGAAGTACGTGTCCTGGAGGAAGGCTCCCTGGGGGCCGGCCTCGATGAGGCACAGCTCGCCCGTTTCCGGATCGTAGGCGTAGGCCCCCGGTTCGACGGACTCGACATGGTTGACGAAGGCGTAGAGGCGGGTCTGCCGCACGGCGCCGTCCGGGTCCGCGTCGCTGGGCAGCGAGGACCCGGCGCAGGCCGCGAGGACGGCGGACAGCTGGGCGGGGGTAACGGGGCGGGCGGCGTCGAAGCGGCCGAAGCTGCTGCGGCGGGTCCGCAGGGCCTGGCGTACGGGCATGCCGGGGAAGCCGGGATCCGGCAGGGCGGTCCGGGTGCCGCCCGCGGGGGCGGGCCGTGCGGCTGCCGGGATCAGGGCGCCGGGGGCGGGCCGGGCGGCGGCGTCCGCAGTGGTCGCGGCGTGCATCGCGAGAACGGTGGGGAACTCCAGCACGGTGCGGGAGCGTTCGCTGTCCCGGTGCCGTACGGCAGGGTCGGGGCTGCCGGACGGGGGCACGGCAGGGGGACCGGCAGGCGTGTTCCAGCGGAGCGGGACGACGGCGAAGACGCCCTCCTCCTCTCCCGCCGTGCCCAGCAGACCGTTCAGCCGGGGCTCGTCGAACCACAGCACCGGGGTGGTGCGAAGGCCCCGGGCACCGGCCCAGATCCGCCAGGTCTGCACGAGGGTGCCGACGTCCGTGGAGACCACGTGGTAGGAGAAGCTGTTGTACTTGAACGAGTTCTGCCAGTACTTGACGCCGAGGATCAGATACTGATCGGTCTCCCGTGCCTCGGGCGGCGCGTCGGGGCCGAGCGCTTCGCGGACCCGGGCGGAGACATCGCCGGTCAGCACGCGCTGCACGGAGTGCCGGTGGATGTCGTAGTGGTGGATGCCGGGGGTCAGCGGGCCGGACGGGCCGGACGCCCAGTAGATGCTGACCGGGTAGAGGCCGCCGCCGCCCGCGGTGCCTCTCGACCAGTTGGCGTGGGTGTAGAACGGCAGGCCGGACAGATCGCTGTTGGCCTGGACACCGAGGCGGCGGCCGGTCAGTCCGTAGGAGTCCTTGAGCATCGCGGACAGCAGGGGCAGCGTGAAGCCGTCCGGGTCGTCGGGCGTGCCGCCGTGCTGTGCCGGGAGCAGCCCGCGGGCGGCCCGGGCCTCGGGAGCGGGGTCGCCGTCGGGCAGGGCGTAGGAAACCGCTCCCGGGTAGAACTTCCCCTTGCGCGGCCCGTCGGGCCAGTCGGGGACGAAGTCGACGGGTTCCATCGGGATGCGGCCGCGGTGCAGGACGGCGTCGGCGTACTCATGGGCGAACCCCATGGGGTTGCTCCCCTCTCGGGTCGGAGAATGGTGCTGACGTACCGTCACGGAAACGGGTGTGGTGCCGGGTTGAGGCCTGCGGCGCCGAGTGTGGTCTGCATTCTCGGCATGTGGCGGGCGCGCTGGCGGGACCAGCCGAAGTCGATCGGGACGAGACCGGGCACCAGGACCTTGACGGTGTGCAGGCCGAGGGCGCGCTGCTCGGGCAGGGTCTGGTCGACGACGATCACATCGAATCCGGCGGCCGTGACGGCATCGACGGCGCGCAGCAGGTCCTCCCGGAGATCGGGGGCGGCGCCCGCCCCGTGGGCGCCGGGCCACGCCAGGTCGGACACGGCGAGCGACGGCCTCGGACCGGGCCCGCGCAGCAGGAAGTCGGCGTGCCTTCCCATTTCGGGGATCCCGTAGGACAGCGGGTGGTCGTGGAGGGTGGTGACCTGGTCGAAGTCGGCTTCCATGGCCCGCAGCCGTGGCTGGTCGCGCAGCGTGCGGCCGACCAGGTTGACGGAGTCGGTGGCGATCTCGCACAGGGCGGAGTCCAGGGCGGACTCGGGGTCGAGCCCGGCCCCCGCCCCGAAGCACATCCGTCCGATGCCTCGGTCGAAGCGTTCGGCGCAGGCGGTGACCACGGGTACGGGGAAGCTGATCCGGGTGTCGAAGAAGCGGGCCCGGTAGCCGTACATGGCGAGCCGTTCCACCATGTGGCGCGTGCCGGGGCGGGAACTGGTCGAGGGGTCGATCTCCAGGAGCGGCACCTGCCCGTACCAGGCGAGCAGGAAGGCGTCCCGCTCGATGACCTCCATCAGGCCGTGGTAGATGGCTTCCTCCCGGCTGCCGCCGGAGGCGCAGCCGTTGGAGCTCTCCTGCACGAACCGGTTCTCCAGGCCGGGTGCGTGGTAGTAGGCGAGGATTTCGGGGACGGGCCGGGGCCGGGCGTCGCGCAGTGACCAGCCCCAGACCCAGGGGATCTCCCGGTCGGGGGTGAAGGGGCGCACGTGCGGGTTCGCGGCGTGGAACTCTTCCGTGTACAGGCCGGTTTCGCGTGGGTCGAGGGCGGCGGGGCCCAGTTCGTCGAGTGAGGCGATGAGCCCTGTGGTCCTGGCGCGGGCGCGCATCCCGGCGTACCGTTCCAGCCCTTCCAGGATCCCGATGTGCCGGCTGTGGGTGTAGGTGCCGGCGTGGCCGCCCCAGAACGTCTCGCGCAGATACTCGCCGGACCGGGTGGAGAAGCAGCCGACGGTGGCGGAGGTGGTGGTGGAGGCGACGTCGCAGATGACGGATGCGCCGAGGGCGCCCCAGTGCGGGTTGGCGAAGGCGTCCAGCGGCAGTTGGTGGTCCTCGACGCGGCGTACCCGGAAGGCGCCCGGCCGGTATACGGGCGCCGGTTCCAGGGTGAGCGCCGCCGACTCCGCGGTGTCCGGTGCCGCCCCGCCGCAGCCGGGACATTCCGGGTCGGGCACGAGGGGATGGCTGTGCACCGTCATGGTGTCGAGGTCCACCAGGTGCACCCGGGGGAAGGGGCCGTCCTGCGGCCCGGGATCCTTGTCGGCGAGGCCCGTCAGGAGCGCGGCCACCGCGGTGGCCGCGAACGGGGTGTCGTAGGGCCAGGGGCCCGCCGACCGCGTGGCGGAGCCGAGTTCGAGACCCTCCCGCAGCGGCACGGAGCGTACCCCCTGCCAGCGGCGGGCCAGGCATGTGCCGCATCCGGCGGGCCTGTCCCCGGCGGGCCACGGCCCGACCATTATCTGGCGGCCGTAGAGGTGTACGGGTATGCCGGTCCCGGGCGTCGGCTCGGCGGTGTACGCGTCCCGGACCCCGAGCGGGGTGACCTCCGGAACGGAATGCCGGGGAAGGATGCCGAGTTCGCCGAGCGCGTCGCGCAGGGCCTCGGCGAAGCGGCGGGCGGACGCTGCCCGCGCGGCCGACTCGGGCCGGGCGGGGGATTCAGCCCGCATCGGCTGCCGCCCGGGTGAGCAGGACGCGGACGGTGTGGATGCCGGCGGTGGGCAGGTCGGCTGCGTGCGTGGGTACGACCAGCGCGTCCCGGCCGTCGGCGGCGAGGCGTTCCAGGATCCTCGTCCATGCGACAGGCTCCCCGGGGGCGGCGGCCGGTCCCGGGGAGGTGACGGGCACAAGCGCCGCGTCCAGGTCCCGCAGCAGCGGGTCGCCCGGGTCGAAGGCGCTGGAAAGCGCGCTGTCTGCGGCCAGTTGGAACGCGCCGAGCAGGTCCCGTACGGCATCCACCGCCGCGTCCGTGAGGCCGGGTGCGGCGCCGACCGCCCAGTGAGCGGGGGTGTTGTCCGGTGCGGTCCTCGCCAGGACGACGGACGCGCCGGAACGGGACCGCTCGCCGAGGTCGAGGAGTTCTACGCCGAGCCCGAGGTGGCCGGCGGACCTCAGCAGGAACGTCAGTTCAGGGTCGTCGCCGAGCACCGTGGGCGCCATCACCGCCGTCTCGCCCGCCCCCCGGACCGCCCGCCGCAGGGCGTCGTGGCCGAGGGCCGAGAGCAGACCGGCGGCTGCCGCCTCCGGCAGGTCCGCTCCGGCTCCGGCACCCGCCCTGGTCGGTTCGAAGCGGCGGTCGGCGTTGTGGGTACCGAAGGGGCGGACCGCGCCTGCGGGCACCCTGACGCGTTCCTTGGTGACGAGGGAGGTGGCGGCCGTCCAGGCGGTGGCCGTACCGGAGCCACCGGTGCCGGAGGCGACGGTCAGCGTCTCGGCTTCCACGGCGGGCAGTTCGTCCGTCTCGCCCTCGACGGGCGGCGTCGGCACGACGTGTTCCGCGTACACGGTGGCGGCGGCGTTCAGCGCCCGCAGCCGGGCCCCGGCAGTGTGGTGGACATCGAACGCGGTGATCGTCCGGGAGCTTTCGCCACCCGAATCGCCCAGCACGACGGAGCCCACCTTCAGCGGGGTCTGGGTCAGTGGTTCGTCGGCGTACGCGGTGAAGACACCGGCGTACGGGCGGACCAGGGCCGAGCGGCGTTCGAGCTCGGCCAGCGGGCCCTGGGCCGCGTCGTCGTCGGGCGCCGTGGCCACCGTCGGGAGGAACGCGGGACGCATCGGGGCCGAGGCCAGGTCGACCGGTTCGGGGCTGCCCGTCGCGCCCGCGCAGAACGGGCAGCGGGGGTGGGGGAGAAGCGGCTCGGACGCGACGTCCAGGGAGGCCATGTCCTGGATGAGCAGTGTGTCGCGGGTCTCGGCCGGCAGAACCCCGGTGGCCAGGCGGAACACCTCGTAACCGAGGAGGTTGCCCAGCATGGCGGCGAGCGGGCCGGTGGGCCGGTCGCCGGGGGTGCCGGTGCCCAGGGCCAGCCCGCTCCAGAGGCCCGCGGCGGCCGCACCGGCCGCGGTGCCGGCGGCACCCATCCGCAGTGCGGCACAGGACCAGCAGGCCGTGGCCTCCGGAGTCATGGCCGGGCCGACCACGACGCTGCGTCCGAAGGTCCAGGCCGGCAGGAGCGTACGGCCCTCGGGCACCCCTTCGCGCAGCAACGGCAGTACGGTGGCGGGGACTTCGGGACCGGCGGCGGCCACAACGACGTCGTACCCCTCGAATGTGGCCCAACCCGCCTCCACGCCGGGTGCGGTGGCCCGCCCGGGAAGCACCGACAGGGACACGGGACAGTCCTGCCCGGCGAGTTCGGCGGCTTCCTGATGGACGGTCGCGAACTCCTCGGGCGTGGTCCCGCCGGTGCCGTCCACGAGGGCGGTGTCGACGCCGATGGTGGCGCAGCCGTTCCGGATCAGGGACAGCACGCACCAGCGGGCGACCGGACCGTCCCCGAGCACGGCGACCCTGGTGGCGCGGTAGCGGGCGAAGAGGGTGTCCGCCTCGTCCGTGTAGTGGTCGATGTAGGCGATCTGCTGGGCGAAGCGGGCGGCGACGGCCGGGGTGGTGGCCGGAAGGCTGCCCGATGTGTCCGGGGCGGGCACGGGGCGGGCGAAGCCACGCGCGTAGAGCGCCTTCACGAGTTCGCCCACCATGGCCTTCTGCCGGCCGCCGAAGCCCTCGCAGATCTCTTCGACGGATCTGGTGCCGTCCAGATGCGGGACGAGGAGCGTGGCGAAGCGGTAACCGGACCGGGCGGTGAGCTGGAAGCCTCCGTCCGCGTTGTGGAAGATCACACCGTTGGGTGTCTCGGTGAACAGGACATCGCGACGGACCCGCGGCCGGGTTCCGGCGGTCTCTGCGTACGGCGTTGTTGCCATGCGTGTGTCACACCTCTCGATCTGGGACGGGGCGGGGGCGGAGCCGGGCGGGCGCGGAGGCAGACCGGAGGGGCTGGCTGAGCGTCACCTCAGGGCGGCCGGCCGGGGCGGGCGGAGCAGCGCCTGGGGGTGCCCGGCGGCGGGGGCGCCCGCGCGCCGGGCGTGCTCCCGCAGAAGGTCGTGCATCCGGAAGGAGCCCGGCTGCTCCTCCTCCAACAGGCCCGCGTCCAGCAGCCGTTCCAGTACCTCCTCGGCCATCTCCTCCCCGACCCCCAGCACTTCGGCGGCCCGCCCGGTGGTGAGCGGGACGTGTGCTGCCGCGCCGAGCCGGAGGTGGGCGGCAGCCAGGGCCGGGGGCAGCCGGTCCAGGGCCTTGTCCAGCGTCAGCTGGACGGACATCCGGGGGTCGTCGGCCAGGCGGAGTCTGGCGAGCGGATCGTGCCGGAGCCGGTCGGCGCAGTCGGTGAGCCGCAGCCGGGGCCGGGTGAGCAGCTGGGCGGTGGCGATGCGCAGGGCGAGCGGATGGTGCCCGCAGACGGCGGCCAGCCGGAGTGCCGCCGACGGCTCCGAGGCGACCCGCTCCGTGCCGAGCACGGCGGTGAGCAGGGCCTGTGACTCGGCGGGCTCCAGGGCCCCGAGGCGGTGCACCGTGCCGCCGTGGGTGGCGACGAGCGCGGCCAGTCCCATCCGGCTGGTGACGATCGTGGCGCCGCCCGTGCGCGCGGTCAGCAGCGGGCGCACCTGGTCGGGGTGGACGACATCGTCCAGGACCAGCAGGGTGCCCGACGCGGCGGGCAGCGCATTGCGGAGTTCCTCGGCCGCCTCCTGCGCCGGGCGGGCGGTGCCGTCGGCGCGAGTGAGCGGCAGCAGCAGACAGCCGCCCGGGTAGTGGGCGGCCATGAGGTGGGCGACGTGCAGGGCGAGGGCCGTCTTGCCGATGCCGGGTGCCCCGGCGAGCACGGCGAGTCTGGTCCGGGCGGGTCCGGCGGAGACCGGCGCCGGTGTCAGCAGTGCTGTCAGAGCCTCGACTTCGCGCCGTCTGCCGGTGAAGCTGGGCACGGCGGGCAACGGGACGGGCAAGGGGGCCGGGGGTGCGTCCGGCAGGCTCTCGGGACCGGCATCGCAGGGCGGCGCCTCGGCGTCCGCGAACCGCACGGATGCGGCGGTGCCGAGGCCCGTGCCCAGCGTCGCGGGGTCGTCGCCGCGCAGGATGGCCAGTTCCAGGCGCTGGAGTTCGGCCCGGGGGTCGACACCGAGTTCCTCACGCAGGTGCCCTTTGATCCTGCGGTACTCCGCCAGCGCCTCGGTCTGCCGACCGGTGCGGTACAGGGCGAGCACCAGCAGCTCGGAGAACCGCTCGTGAGCGGGGTATACGCGCGTAACCTCCCAAAGGTCGACGAGGATGTCGCGGTGCCGGCCGCGCCCCAGTTCGATGTCACAGACCCGCTCCAGGACCCGTAGCCGCTCCTCCGCCAGCCGCGGTACCTCGTCACGGTGCAGCAGCTCCGAGGGGACGTTGGCGAGCAGGGGGCCCTGCCAGAGAGAAAGAGCGGCCCGCAGGGTGTAGAGCTCCGGCTCCTCCCTGCCGGAAGCCGCCCGGTCGACGAGCTGACGGAAGTGGAGCAGGTCGAGGGTCTCGGCGTCGGCGTGGACGCGGTAGCCGCCTGCCACCGCGACGACGGCCTGGTCCTCGATGCCGTACTTGGCGAAGATCCTGCGCAGTCTGAGGACGCAGCTCTGCAGCGCGGCCTTGGCCGTGGCCGGCTGCTCCACACCCCAGACGGCCTCGCGCAGCCGCTCGGTGGAGACGACGGATCCGGGGCGGATGAGCAGCGCGGCCAGCAGCGCGGTCGGCTTGGACGGCGGGAGAACGACGACGTCCCGCCCGTCGGTGATGCTCAGGGGCCCGAGCAGTTGGAATCGCACATCGTCCGCCTTCCCCAGGTGCTTACGTCACCGCGCGGTCGCGCTTGCCGGCTGTCGGCCGTGGTCCTGCCTCGGCCTTGGTCCTACTGCCGTCCGAAGCCGACCGGGCCGACGAGAACCGTGCCGTCCGGCGACGAGGGAGCTGTGCGGACTGTGCGGGAGAAGCGGAGGCGATGCGTCACGTGGGGAGCCCTTCCGACCACCGGTGGGGATCTTGCGCCATCACGGTGAGTTTTGTACGGGAGCGAGGCGACGGTGAAGGTCGGACCGGTGGACCGATGAGGCCATGGCCTCTTCCGTCCAGCATGCGGACGCCCGGAAGCCGCTTTTGGGGCGGCGCCCTGCCCGATCCGGCGCGCTCATGACATGATCTTTGCCATAGCTTCATCGAAGAGCCGGTACGAACGGGCATCCCTGCCCTTGGCGACAGCGACAACTCCGAGACCATTCAAGGCAGTTGATGAGGAGTGGCGATGCTCGGTCCCTTGGGTCTGGACGCCACGGCGGAGGCTGCCTACCGGGCCCTGCTCGATCGCCCTCACGCGACGCCGACGGAGCAGCGTCTGCACGCGGCTCTGACGGAGGACCAGTTCGAGGCGGCACTGAAGAAACTGGCCGCCCTGACCCTGGTCCGTCCGGCCGCGGGGAGCGACGGCGGGCGGTTGCACGCGGTCAGCCCCCGGCTGGGCCTGGAGATGCTGCTCGCCAGACAGCGTGCTGAAATCGCCTCCAGGCAACAGAAGCTGGAGGAGAGCCAAGCGGCGATCGCCGAGCTTCTCTGCGGGCTTCCCTCCGTGCATCAGGCCGCCGGGGAGTCCTTGGTGATGCGTCTGGACGGTGTGGACAACGTACGGGACTACCTGGCCCGGATCCATGAGGATGTCGCGGAGGAGATCCTGACCTTCTCGACGGGCGGTGCGCAGACCGAGGAGAACATGCGCAACTCGGGGCCGCTCGACGAACAGCTGTTGTCGCGTGGCGTGCGGATGCGCACGGTCTATCTGGACAGCATCCGCAACCACCGGCCGACCGTCAGCCACGTGACCTGGCTGGCCTCGATCGGTGTCGAGGTCCGCACCGCTCCCTCCCTCAGCACGCGCATGATCATCGCCGACCGGCGGCTGGCGCTGGTCGCTCTCGACGACCAGGACTCCTCGCTCGGGGCACTCGTGGTGACGGGTCCCGGGCTCATCGCGGCGCTGGAGGCCCTGTTCGAGAGCGTCTGGGACCGCGCCGAACCGCTCGGCCGCCCCGAGAAGCCGGGGGACGGCCCGCTCACCCGCCAGCAGCACGAGACCCTGCGGCTGCTGGCACGCGGCTACACGGACGAGGCCATAGCCAAGCGTCTCGGGGTCTCTCCCCGTACCGCCCGCCGGATCGCCACCGGCCTCCTCGGTCACCTGGACGCCCGGAGCCGCTTCCAGGCAGGCGTCCACGCCGCCCAGCTGGGCTACTTACGACCGGGTGCGCGATAGGGAGAAACGCCGGGCTCCCCGCGTGTGCCCTTGCGCGGCCCGACGGTTGCCGCCACCGTGGGCGGGCGGACCTGCTGTCGACCTGACCGGCAGACCACCGCGGTACTGCGACGGGAGCCGACGTGACCGCATTGTCAGTTCTGCCTCATGCCCTGCACGGCAACGGCCCGCACAAGGTGATCGCCGTGCACGGCTGGCTCGCCGACCGTTCCGCGTACGACCCTGTGGTGCCCGACCTCGACGGCGGTGCGTTCCAGTACGCGGTGGTGGACCTGCGGGGATACGGCGAGGCGAGGGACGCGGACGGTACGTACACCACGGCCGAGGGCGCCGCCGACGTACTCGCGCTGGCCGACCGCCTCGGCTGGGGCCGCTTCTCGCTGATCGGCCACTCGATGGGCGGCTCCGTCATCCAGCGCACGCTGGCCGCCGCGCCACAACGGGTGCGCAGAATCGTCGGGGTGTCACCGGTACCCGCGTCCGGCCTGCCACTGCCGCCCGAGCAGTGGGAACTTTTCGCCGGGGCGGCGCAGAACCCGGAGAACCGCCGGACCATCCTCGACACCACGACGGGAGGACGACGCCCGGCGGCCTGGCTGGACCGTATGGTGCGCCGCTCGGTCGAGTGCAGCGACGCGGCGGCGTTCCGCGCCTGGCTGGACTCGTGGGCGGGTGAAGGCTTCCACGACCGCATCGACGGTTCGCCGGTGCCGGCCCTGGCGGTGGTGGGGGCACTGGACCCGGCCCTCTCGGCGGATCTGCAACGTGCCACGTGGATGCGCTGGTTCCCGAGCGCCGAGCTCGTGGAGCTTCCGTCGTGCGGCCATTACGCGATGGACGAGGCTCCGCTCGATCTGATCCGGGTGATGGAGGACTTCCTGCGGGCGGACTCGGAGGGCGGCGGGGCGAGCGCGTGAGCGCACCGGACGTCTTCGACCCGAGGCAGTACGGACGCGGCATCCCGCACGACCGCTACCGCCATCTGCGCGACCACCAGCCCGTGGCGTGGCAGGAGGAGCCGGAGGTGCTGGGCTGGCCGGCAGGCCCGGGCTTCTGGGCGGTCACGCGGCACGAGGACGTGTCCCGGGTCCTGAAGGACTCGTCCACGTACTCCTCGTACCTGGGCGCCACCCAGATCCGCGACCCGGACCCGGCAGACCTGCCGTTCATCCGCCGGATGATGCTCAACCAGGACCCACCGCACCACCGGCGACTGCGTACGCTCGTCAGCCGCGCCTTCACCCCCAGGCGTATGGAGCGCTTCGAGTCGGTCGTACGGGAACGGGCCCACACCCTGCTCACCCGCGCGGTCACCGAGGCACGGGCCGGTGACGGAACCTGCGACCTGGTCACCCAGGTCACCGACGACTACGCGCTGCTCAACCTGGCCGACCTGCTGGGAGTGCCGGACACCGACCGAGCGCTCCTCCTCCACTGGACGAGGCGCGTCATCGGCTACCAGGACCCGGACGAGGCGGGAACGCCGATAGCTGGCCCGGACGGCAAGCCGGTCAACCCGCGCTCCCCGGCGGCGCTGCGCGACATGTTCGAGTACGCGCACGCTCTGGCGGCCCACAAGCGCACACACCCCGCCGACGACGTGCTCACGGCCCTCGCCACGGACCCCGAACTGACCGAGCCTGAGCTGGAGATGTTCTTCTTCCTGCTGGTGGTGGCGGGCAACGACACGGTACGCAGCGCGGCCCCCGGCGGCCTGCTTCTCCTGGCGGAGCACCCTGAGGCGTACCGACGCCTGCGCACCGGCGAGGTGGGTTTCACTACCGCCGTGGACGAACTGCTCCGCCGTCACCCACCGGTCCTGACCTTCCGCCGCACGGCGGCGCACGACACCGACCTGGCGGGCACGCGCATCCGGGCCGGCGACAAGGTGGTGGTCTTCCACGCCTCGGCCAACCACGACGAGCGCGTCTTCCCCGACCCGTTCACCCTGGATCTTGCGCGTTCGCCGAACCCACATCTCTCGTTCGGCGACGGCCCGCATGTCTGCCTGGGCGCGCACTTCGCGCGCTTGCAGTTGCGGGTGTTGTACGAGGAGGTGTGCCGCGTACTCCCGCCTGGCCCACTCCTGCCCGCGGGCCTGCCGCGTCGGCTGGTGTCGAACTTCATCAATGGGCTGAATTCGCTGCCGGTGCGGGTGGCCGATGCGTGACGACAGCGGCCTCTGACACCGGCGGGCAAGGACGCGTGCAGGCGCTACCGCGTGGCCGCACCCGTGGCCTCGCGTGCGGGGACGCGCTGTGACGCCTGCCAACTGCGGATGAGGAGATCGAACACCGTCTTTACGGAGGTGGGGATCGGGCCGGGCCGGAACCTCCAGGAACCGTGCGAGCGCGGAGCAGGTGAGATCATCGGCTTCCCGGCCGAGTTCCCCCGCGATCGCGGCACCGAGGCTTGCCGTCCACGACCACCGAGTCCGAGCCGGCCGGATCGGTGCTGGCCAGGTCGGCCGGGCCGCCGGGGCAGACTTGAAGGATGACCCGGCGGATCGTGGCGGCGCTCGGTGCGACGCGCACGCCCAGGGAACCCACGACCCGGGCGCTCAGGCGGGTGAGGGTGTGCTGTAGAGCGTTCGCGGACCACTGGCCGACGGCAGCCTACGAACGGGCATCCGCGATCACCGCCGAGGCGGAGACCAGCAGCACAGCCACGAACGGGTGACGAACACCTCGGCATCGACGTGGATCGGGTAGCAGCCTCAGTCGTTTCACCAGCGGCAACCTCGCAACGCCGTCGAGAGCAGGCTGCTTGATCAGGCAGACGGTGGCAGACTGACGGCACATCGAAGCTCTTTTGGACCAGGGCGACTTGGGAAAGTCACCCCGTTCAACCGGAGCTTGGTTGCGGGCGTGACGGGCCGACCCGGACATCTCACCCCGCCGTGACGAGCTGAATTATGCGCCACCGGGACTTTGAAACTGCCCTGAGGCCCTGCGGAACAGGAGTGGCACCGGCTTCGAGTGCCGCGTTTCCTTCACTTCGGTGGTGCCACGGCGAGTCGAATTTTATGGATTCCTGAGGATTTCTGGGATCTTTGAAATGGCGAGATCATTGTCGTAGGTCAATGGTTCGCGAAGATACCCGCGATGCTCGGAGAATATTTCTTCCCGTGCGCTGAGTAGGCCCCATGTTGCTATCGTGAATGCCAGATAGTCTGCCAGATATATTGTTCGAGAGTTATCGAATTCGTTCCAATTACTTGATAAGTGCAGCATCTTCCATTCGGGTTGGTCGTCGCGTGCGACAAAGGCCATTGCTGTGAATTCTTCGATCGCGTCGAATATTTTTAATGCCCCCACGAATTCATTGCTGGTGTAATTTTTGCCATCGAAATTGAATCGGCTTTCATCCGAATAGAATTGCTCAAGTTTGAACTCGTCATCGAACAGCATCATGTGTAGTGGGAGGATCTCGATGACGCCTGCTGTCTGATGGATGGCGTACCGATCAGCCATCGTTTTAATTTCCTCGCTCACTTGGCGCTGCGAGGTCCCTGTGAGGTTTTCCCTGATGCGCCAACGAAGTGTGGCCCCGTTGAATGAACGGTAGAGGTTGCGCAAGGAGTTGGGCAGCTTCATCCCCATATTCTGCTCGGCCGCATCCATCAGTTCTTGCTCGATGGGTGCGCCCAATTCGAATTCTGTGAGTTCGGTCAGAGGGTGCTGGTCAATTCGATGCGCCAGGCGTTCTAGTTCTTCCCGGTATTCCATGACACACTCCTACAAGTGGTATTTGTCCGCGTCCTGTCGAATAAGGTTCGGGGATTCGCCGTTGTCTCCCTCTCCAGAATCTATGAACTTTCCATTTTCGAAAATTACCTTGTACTCCCATTTGTAGGCCGTGGGGACGTGGTCTTCTGCGTCGAGGATTGCCTTTTTTATGGCGATGTTCGATGCGTTTTCACGCTTCCATTCCTTTACGATTGCATCCTTATCGACCGAGCGAGAACCATAAATGGGTTCCACGTCGTATTTAACGGCTTTCCCTGTGCGCCCTGTCACGAGTTCCTTGACCCTCTTTTCCGAGTCCGCATGAAATTTACTATTGCCACTTGTTGACTGAGGTGCGAGATTTTCCCACATGGTGCCTGGGCCATGTACGAGATGGTTTAACAAGTGGCCGAGTCTGTAGAATCTGTATTTGCTTGTCGCCTTCTCCTTGCGTTGCTTCAGGTACTCCCACTGGGGTCCTACAGCGAGTCTGTCCTCATTTGGGACCCCGCCCCCGGGGCCTGCTGGCGGTGGAATATTTGTGAGGATGTTGATCGTCATGCGTGTGGCGAAACCTGCTGGTGAGAGTGCGCCGTAAATGGGCGGAGAAGATGCGGGAAGCTCCTGCCCCTTTCCGATCAGAATGATTGTGAACCTGGCCAGGCGGGTCAGTGATGCTTCGATTCTGGCCCTCTTTCGTTCAGGTGATAGATTAGACCGTTGCGTCTTCTCAAGTTTCTCCGTCTCCTTGGTCGCTGATTCCTTTGCCTCCTTCTGGGCGTCATTCAGATCGGCATCGTCGAATTTTCCTAGATATTGTCGATAGACCTCCTCGTTGCTGTGAATTACGAGATGTGCGTTGCTGTGGGATCCCTGGAACATTAGAGTGTGTGATTCGCCGGACTCTGCCTGGAGGGGGCGTTGAATGAGCCACCACTTGACCTCCTTATTCTTGGGTGGAACGTCCCGGGGTTTGGGGTCATTTTTTTCATTTTTTCCATCTCTCTTGTCCTTGAATTTCGACCAAATTGATTTTCCCTTCTTCGCTATAAAGTTAACTATTTTATCGATCGCCCGGTTCACCGGCCGCGCCACCGCATGGAAAACGCTCTTGACCTTGTTGGCGAGGCTTCCGATGCCCAGCAATGAAGCAAGGAACCCGATGAGCAGCGGCACGCTCGCCGCCAGCGCCGCCTCGACCATCTTCGGGACGCCCGCCGAGCCGCCGTTGGCTATCGCCACCACCGCGTCCAGAACCGAATTAACGAATTCGACGATCTGGGATCCCTGGTTCACGATGAACGTGACGATGTCGATGATTCCCTTGACCGCGCGGATGAACGCGGAGGCCGGGTTGAGCAGGGAGAGGATCCACGTGATGCCGGCGATGATGACCGTCGGGATCAGGTAGCTCGTCAGCTTTTCCAGGATCGTGGCCTTGAGGTCGCCGGCCTCTGCCTGGATTTCCTTGGCCGCGCCCGCCGGGCCCTCGGTCGCGATGCTCTTCGCTACCGGGACCGATGTCTCGACCGCTGCCATCGCCTCGTCGGGGACGCCCTTGCGGGTGACGCGGGCCTTGATGTTGTCCCAGGTCAGACCCAACAGTGAGCCGATGAGCTGGATGATGCCCTTCATGTCGAACTTCTGCGGGAGTTCGAGGCCCGCCTTGACCGCGGTGCCGAGCAGCCAGGAGACGACGCCCGTCTTGAGGTGTTCGGCGATGTTCGTGACGAAGAGGTTGAGGCCCGCGCCGACTGCCTTGACCAGGTTGCCCAGGAAGCCGATGGGGTCCTTGATGATTTTCATGATGGCGCCGGCTGCCTTGGCGAGGATGCCGAGGAGGAGGTTCTTCAGCTCGTTGATCGTCTTGATGGCGCCGACGATCGCGTCTTTCGCCTTGTCGATCAGGCCCTTGTTGGCCTCCTGGAGCTTCTTGATCTCTTCGTCGATCTTGTTGAGAGCCGCCGTGTACTTCGACGCCAGGTCCTGGACCAGTTGTTCCGACTTCTCGTTGACCGTGGCTTCCAGGTCGTCGAACTTTCCCGCGAAGTCCTTCGCGGCCTCGTCGCCGAACTGCTTCAGGTCGGCGGGGAGTTTGTCGACCTCGGCCTTGAGTTCGGTGCGGCCCTTGGCGATGCGGGCCTTCGCCTTGCCCAGTTCCGTGCCGATGATGTCGGCGACCGAGGAGATCACCGTCTGCATCTGGGCCACGTAGAGCTTGCGGGCCTCCTGGTAGAGGTCGTTCGCTGCCTTGGGGAGGCCGGCGAACTTGTCCTTCACCCAGCGGGCCTTGCCGGTCCAGCCCGAGTAGCGCTTGTCCTTGTACTTCTTCATCCGGCGTTTGTGGTCCGCCGTGAACGCGTCCCGAGCCGCCTTCTCGCCCGCCGTGAACGCCGTGTCGACCTTCTTGTCCAGGTCGGACAGCGTGGTCTCGACGTCCTTCTTCGTGCCGTCGTAGACCTTCTGGAGCTTTGCCGTTACCTCGGCGCGCTTCTTCTCGTCCTTCGACTTCGTCTCGCCCTTGCCACCGTCCACCTGCTGGCCGGCCTTGCCGCGTGTCGCGGTGAGAGCTGCCATCGCGGCGGTGCCGGAGGCTGCCGCGCCTGCCTTGGCGGTGTTGAGCTGCTGGTTCTCGGCGGACTTGCCCTTCGCCGGGGCCTTTTCGGAGTCCGTCTCTGCTGTCTTCTTCGCCGACAGGGCTTCGTTGAACTCGGGTTCGTTGCCCTTGGCCAGCTGGTCCTCGGTGACCTCGGCGTCCGCCATCTCCTTGTCGTTGGCGGCCGGGCCTTCGGAGAAGTCGGTGACGGCCGCCGGTTGTTTCGCCGGGATCGCGTCCGCTGCGGAGGGGGCGCCCGGGTTGCCGGGGGGCTGGTCCGGGGTGAGAGGGGTGACCGGCTTGTCCTTGGCGGCCGAGGTGTCCGGCGGGGCCTTCGTCGCCGTGTCGATGTCCTTGGCCGAGGACTCCTTGCCGTCCGTGACCTTCCCGTCGACCTCATCCTTGACCTTGTCCGCCTTGCCGGACTCGGAGAACTTGTCGGCCTCGTCGAGGTTCTTCGGAGCCTGCGCGTCGATCGCCTTGTTCACCGCGTCGACGAACGCCTTCTTGTCGAACTCGCCGGGCTTCGCCGCGTTCATCTTCTCGGCGTTGGCCGCCTTGCCCTGCGCTTCCTTGTCGTCAGGGGGCGCGACTGCCGCATCCTGGGATGCCTTGGACTCCGCAGCCGCTGGCGCGTGGACGGCGATCTTCGTCTTCTTCGCCGCTACGGCCGCCTTCATGCTGCGGAATCCGGGAGCCTGGGCGGGAGCGGGCTTGACCGGGGCGATGTAGCGCTGGGCCACCAGGCGGGAGACCGCCGCGTTGCCGGCCGCACGTTGCAGGCGCTGGATGCTCCGGCGGTCCGGGGGCGGCGAAGGAGATGCGGGAGGCCGGTCCGTGCGGGGAGCGGCGTCGGGGCGGTCCGGTGCGGTGGGGGTCTTCTCCGGAACCGCCTTCATCCGTCCCTCCCGCCAGCAACAGATCCGCCCGGACGTGGTGTGCCAGGCTGCCTCGCCCGTACGGGAGGGATGAAGCACGCGCGTACCGCCACCCGGGCACGTCCCCTTGGCGCGTGAGACGCCTCCGGTCTGCCTCATCGGGCAGCCGCCCGTGCACGGCGGGGCGGCCGAGTATCCGTTCCCGGTGATCGCGTGACTGGCGAGAATTGCCGGCGTTCCCCGGTCCTGGAACGGGGGGCGAGGAACACGTCGAGGAGCGCGTCAAGGAGAGGCTCATATGCCGTCGTACCTGTCCCCGGGCGTCTATGTCGAAGAGGTCGAGTCCGGATCCCGGCCGATCGAAGGGGTGGGCACCTCGGTCGCCGCCTTCGTCGGCTTCGCCCAGCGGGGCCCGTTCGACGAGCCGACGCTCATCACGAACTGGAGCCAGTTCGTCGGCACCTTCGGTGATTTCGTCGACGGTACGTACCTCGCCTCCGCCGTCTACGGCTTCTTCGCCAACGGGGGCGGCATCTGCTACGTCGTACGCATCGCCGAAGGAGCCGAGGGGGCCGAGGGCGCGGACACCGGTGCCGGAGAGCTGGCCGCCGGGTCCGAGGTCCAGGTCGGTCCGTATGCGGTCAAGCCCCGGCCGGGCGTGGTAGGAGAGATCAGCGTCGAGGTCGCGGAGGCCGAGGGCGACGACCCGCCCTCCGACGTCTTCCAGCTGATCGTCAAGAGGGACGGCCAGGTCGCGGAGACGTACCCCTCCGTGACCACCAAACGCAGCAAGGAGAACGTGGCCACCCGAGTCAACGCCAAGTCCGAACTCATCGAGATACGGGAGACCGGGCGTGGCGCCGCCCCCGCCAGGCCCGGGGTCCAGTCGGTCGCGCTCGCTCCGGCCGCCCCCGTGGCGGGCGGCGCCGGTTCGCTCGCTCCCGAGGTGTACGTCGGTGACGCCGACCGCCGCACGGGGCTCGGCGGGCTCGAAGCCGTGGACGAGGTCACGATGGTCGCCGTGCCCGACCTGGTGGGCGCGTACGAACGCGGGCTGCTCGACCTTGATTCGGTCATCGCCGTGCAGCAAGCACTCATCAGCCATTGCGAGTTGATGGGGGACCGCGTCGCCATTCTCGACCCGCCGCCAGGACTCTCGCCGCAGCAGGTCCGGGGCTGGCGCACGGACCGGGCCAACTTCGACTCCAAGTACGCCACGCTCTACTACCCCTGGATCAGCGTCGCCGACCCGGCTTCCGGCCGCGCCACCCTCGTACCGCCGAGCGGGCACATCGCGGGAATCTGGGCCCGCAACGACGACACGCGCGGGGTGCACAAGGCGCCGGCCAACGAGGTCGTGCGCGGCGCCGTGGCGCTCCAGACGCAGCTGACCAAGGGGGAGCACGATCTGCTGAACCCGATCGGGCTGAACTGCATCCGCTCCTTCCCCGGGCGCGGCATCCGGGTCTGGGGCGCGCGGACGCTGGCCTCCGACCAGTCCTGGCGCTACCTCAACGTCCGGCGGCTCTTCAACTACCTGGAGGAGTCGATCCTCGCGGGGACCCAGTGGGTCGTCTTCGAGCCGAACGACGACGCGCTGTGGGCACGTATCCGGCGCACGGTCTCGGCGTTCCTGGTGAACGAGTGGCGCAAGGGTTCCTTGTTCGGGCTCACCCCGGACGAGGCGTTCTACGTGAAGTGCGACCGCGAGACCAACCCGCCCGAGAGCGTCGACGCGGGCCAGGTCATCTGCGAGATCGGCGTCGCGCCCGTCAAGCCGGCCGAGTTCGTCGTGTTCCGGCTCTCCCAGCTGACCGGCGGCACCGGAGGTGTCGACGAGTGACCGGGGCACAGACAGAGCCGGCAACCGGATCAGTGACCCGCCCGACCTCGAACCTGGCGTAAGGAGCCTGTTGTGCCGCTTCCCGATCTTGACAGTTCCGTCGGGCATTCCTTCGGCCTGGAGTTCGACAGCGTCATCATCAAGCAGATCACCGAGGTCAGTGGTCTGAAGATGGAGCAGGACGTCATCGAGCTGAAGCAGAACACCGCCGACGGCAAGTACGCCATCAAGAAGCTGCCCGGACGGCCCAAGGCCGGCGAGGTCACCGTCACGCGCGGACTCACCGAGGACAACAGCTTCGAACGCTGGATCAAGGACTCCCGCTTCGGCCGCATGATGAGCGCCCGCCGCAACGGAGCCGTCATCGTCTACGACTACGAGGGCCTGCCCATCAAGCGGTACAAGCTGATCAACGCCTGGCCGAAGTCCCTGGAGATCGGCACCCTCAAGGCCGGTGACACCTCGGTGCTCACGGAGAAGCTGTCGATCACCTACGAGAGCATGGAGCTCGACTGATGCGGCGTACGGTCCAGTTCCAGGCGCCGCCCCAGGAGCCGGGGGAGCGGGAGGGCGCCGGGCGGCCCGAGCCGTTGCGTACGGAGTTCGCGTTCGACCTCCCGCGCGGGTACGTGGACGAATCCGGCACCGTGCACCGCTCCGGCGTGATGCGGCTCGCGACCGCCCGCGACGAACTCGTGCCGCTGCGCGACGACCGGGTGCGGGAGAACTCCGCGTATCTGTCGGTCGTCCTGATCTCCCGGGTGGTGACCCGGATCGGGACGGTCGAGGACATCCACCCGGGTGTCATCGAGGACCTGTTCGCGTCCGACCTGGCCTTCCTCCAGGACTTCTACCGGCGGATCAACGCGGAGGGGCACACCCGTGCCGCCGTCTCGTGTCCGTCCTGCAAGGAGGAGTTCGCGGTGGATCTCGCCGGCGGTCGCCTGGGGGAATCGTGACGTACGCGGCCGACCTGCTCTACGAGGAGGTCGCGTACCTCGCCTACCACTTCCACTGGCCGCTGGACGACCTGCTGGACCTGGAACATCCGGAACGACTGAAGTTCGTCGCACAGATCGCTCGCCTCAACGGGCAGTAGCGAGGAGCGCAGGGAGGACGGGAGAGTCATGGGGCTGATGTCCTGGCTGCGCGGCGGTCGTTCCACCGGTGATGAACCCTCCCCGGCCACCGCGCACGCGGCGCGGCCGGACCGGGGGGACCGTGTCGATGTGAGCCGTCTGGCACCGGTGCAGCGGTCGGTGACCGGGCAGGACCTCGTGATCGACCCCGGCGGCTTCCAAGCGGCGCTGACCACGCGGCAGCAGACGGCACTCGGTACGCCGCTGGGACATCTGGTCAGCCCGGACGCGCCGTCCGGGCTGGTGCACGACGTCGCCCCCGCGGCGCCGGGGAGCCCGGCGCCGGCGGTACAGCGGACCGTCGAGATGCCGCCGCGCCCGAGGGGCGGATTCGAACCCGTGGCTGTTCAGCGTGCGTACGGGGACAGCGCACCGGCTCTGACGTCCGCAGGGGGTTCGTCGGCCGAGGCCGCGTTGCCCGTACGTCAACTGGTCGGTGAGCAGCCCCTCCTCCAGCGGGTGGAGCCGGGGGAGGGGCTGGACGGCGGTACGGCCGAGAGCGCGGCTGCGGAGGGGGTGCCGGACACGGTCCAGCGCACGGGGACGGCACCTTCGTCGCAGCCGCCCCGGCGCGCGCCCGGACTCGGGGCTCCACTGCCCGGTCTGCCGCCGACCGCCCAGCGGCGGGCCGACCGGTCGTCTGCCTCGCAGCCACCCGTGCCCCGGCCGCCGCTGGTGCAGAGGGAGAGCTCATCCGTGGCCCCTCTGAGCCATCCGTCTGTTCAGCGGGATGGCGGGGCACCCGTTGTACCCGGGACTCCGGAGGCTTCGGAGCCTCCGCCTCCGGAGACATCTGCCGTGGACGAAGGGGCCGGAGGGGCCGAAGAGGTCCGAGGGCCCGAGTCCGTCGCCCCGCTGCTCGGCGATGCCCCGTTGACCGGCGCGGGAGAGCGGGGCGCGGCCGGGGAGTCACGGGTCTCCGCGGATCAGGAGTCGAGCGACCCCGTTCAGCGCTCGCTGTACGCCCCGGGGCCCACGCCCGTCCCACCACCGGCCGCAGGCCCCACCGCGCCCCTCCTCGGGGAGCGACCACTGTCCCTCCGTAATGCCGCCGGTCCGGCCGGGCCGGATCCTGCGGCCGGGGCGGTCGTCCAGCGGTCGGGAGACGGGGGCGGCGGGTCACCGCGGACGCAGCCCCCTGACGGCCCTTCCACAGCTCAGCCCGACGCAGCCCCCGTACGGTGGATCACCCCTGACCCGGCAAGGGCCCGGAGCCTCCCGCCCGCCGCACCGCTCCAGCGCGCGGTGCCTCCCGTACAGCGGCAGACCGGCGGAGCGCCGCCCGTACCCCGCTCCGTCGCCCGTACCGCCGAACGGGCCGCTCTCCCCACAGCCGGATCCGTCGCCGTGGCGGCCGGGGTGGCCCAGCGCATGGCCGACGGGAGCGTCGTGTTCGGGGCCGCGCCCCTGCACGGCACGTCCCGGCCGGTCGTCCAACGGGACGCGGAGATCGCCGAGGAGCCGCCTCCGCTCCCGGAACCCGAGCCGTCCCCCGTAACGGAACCGGATCCGGAGCCGGAACCTGACCCGGAGGCGGCAGCGGGGCCGGAATCCGTGCCCGGAGCCCCCGACGCGCAGACCCGTGCCGGGTCACCGCCGGGACAGGGGGCGGCTCCTGTGACGGACGAGCTGGTCCGGGCGCTTTACGGGCCGCTCAGCCGACTGCTCAAAGCCGATCTCCGGCTCGAACGCGAACGCGCCGGATTCCTGATCAACACCCGTCACTGACGATCAGCACCCTTCACCGATTCACCGATTCACCGATTCACTGATTCGCCAAGGCACCAAGGCACCAAAGCACCAAGGCACCAAGGCATCAAGTCACCGCGTCACCCAGCCACTGATCCACGCGAGTCACCCAGCACCGATCGAGAGGCACGTGCCATGGCCACCTCCCCGGACGACGACCCCGCAGTCAGCGTCTGTTTCGTCGTGACGATCGACGACATCGAACTCGGGTCGTTCAACACCTGTGACGGGCTGGGCTGCGAAGTGGTCCTGGAGACCAGGGAGGAGGGCGGCAACAACGGCCATCTGTGGCAGCTGCCGACCCGGCTGAAGTACTCCAACGTCAAGCTGTCCCGCCCGCTCACCCGGGAGACGGAGAAGGTGGCCCGCTGGTTCGCCACCATGACGACCGGGTTCAGCCGCAAGACGGCGCACATCGAGGCGCGGACCGGGGACGGGCGGAAGGTGGCCCAGTGGGGGCTGCTGGAGGTCGTTCCCGTGCGCTGGACCGGGCCGTCGTTCACACCCGAATCCCCCAAGGTCGCGATGGAGACGATCGAGATCGCCCACCACGGCTACGTGATGGAGGGCTGAGCGGCGTGAGCGGCGCGGGACCCATCGCATTCAGTGCCGCCGGTACGTCCGGTGTGGCATCCGCCGCCAAGGGCGGCTCGGCCAGGCCCAAGCTGGAGCACGCCTACCTGGAGCTGCGGACACCGCCCACCGGGGGCGGGCTCACGCCCGGCGGACCGTGCGGACGGATCGACTTCCAGTTCAACCCCAAGGAGCTGAGCCTGACCAAGGCCGCCTCCTGGAAGCGGACCCCGGCCAAGGGCGCGAAGAGTTCAGGACCGCCCGAGTACCAGGGGTCGCAGCCCAGCAAGCTCACCGTGGAGATGTTCTTCGACGCCAGTGACACCCAGGACACCCGGGTGGTGACCTCCGTGGAGCAGCTGTTCGCCTGCTGTGTGCCGACGAGCGAGACCCGGCAGCAGCAGCGGTCGTCACCGCCATGGGTGGTGTTCCACTGGGGCGGGCTCACCGGATTCCCCGGGTATGTCAGTCAAGTCGCGGCGAAGTACACCCTGTTCACGACATCGGGGGTGCCGATCCGGGCCGTCTGCCAGGTCACGATGGAAGAGATCAGCGGGGATACGCCCGGCCAGAACCCGACATCGGGCGCCCTGGCGGCCCGGCGCGTGCATCGGGTGGCCTCCGGGGACTCGCTGCCGTCGCTGGCCCACCGGGAGTACGGGGACGCCGGTGCCTGGCGCGTGATCGCCGAGGCGAACCGTATCGACGACCCGCTGCGGATCGCGCCGGGCACACAGCTGCTGCTGCCCGCACTCGACGAGCTGAGCAGGCTCGGCAACGGCACGGACCGGGGGCAGGGCCGATGACTCAACAGGGCGTCGCCACCGCGCTGGTGGTGGAGTTCGGCGGTACTCCGCTCCCCGCGAAGTTCGTGAACACCCTGGTCGAGGGGTACGTCGACGACAGCCGTACGCTCCCCGACCTGTTCCTGCTCCGGTTCCGCGACCCCGACCGTGTCCTGCTGGAACAGACGGGACTGAAGATCGGCAGCGAGGCCCGGCTGCTGGCCCGCGCGGGCGGTGACACGGCTCCGAAGCCGCTGCTCGAAGGCGTTGTCACGGCGCTGGAGGTCGAACTCGACGAGACCGGCACCTTCACCGTCGTACGAGGCCTCGACGAGTCCCACCGGCTGCTGCGGGGGAGGCGGGTCGCCAGCTACCAGAACATGACGCTCGCCGACATCTGCGGCCAGGTCGCCCAGCGTGCCGGACTGAAGCCGGGAACGGTGGATGTGGCGGGACCGGTGATCGAGCACATCGCCCAGCCCAACGTCACCGACTGGGAGTTCGTGCGGGAACTCGCGGAGGAGGCCGGTGCGCAGGCGTACGTACGCGACGGGCAGCTGCACATCACCCGCCCCGCCGAGGCGAGCGGGGCGCCGGACGGGTCCGCGCGCGCCGGCCGCGACCCCCTCGTCCTCGAACTCGGCGACAACCTGCTGCGCTGCCGGGCAGGGGTGTCGGCCGCCGAGCAGGTGTCCGAGGTCGAGGTGCGCGGCTGGGACGTCGGGGCGAAGCAGCCGGTGGTGGGCAAGGCCCCGGCCGGCACGTCGTCGACGCTGGAACTCGGGGTGACGGCGGCCGAGGTGTCCGCCCCGTTCGGCGAGGCACGGTTCGTGGTCACCGACGCGGTGTACGGGGCACAGGCGCAGGTGGACCGGGCGGCGAAGGCCCTGGCGGAGCGGATCGCCGGGTCGTTCGCGGAACTGGAAGCGGTGATCCGGGGAAATCCGGAGGTCAGAGCGGGCAGCGCGGTCGCTCTGAACGCGGTGGGCGCGCCGTTCGAGGGCCGGTACACCGTCACGTCCTCGCGGCACGTCTTCGACGCCGTACGCGGGTACGAGACCTGGATCACCGTGTCAGGACAGCAGGAACGCTCACTGTTCGGGCTCACCGGGGGCGGCGGCCAGGGGCCGCAGGGGCCCTCCGGCCGATGCGCCGGACTGGTCAGCGGCACGGTGACGGACACCCAGGACCCCGAGGGGTCGGGCCGGGTGAAGGTCCGCTTCCCCTGGCTGTCGGACGAGTACGCGAGCGACTGGGCACGCACGGCCCAGTCCGGCGGCACGGGCGGCGGCGAGGCATTCATCCCGGAGGTCGGGGACGAGGTGCTGGTCGGCTTCGAGCACGGGCATCTCGACCGGCCGTACGTGCTGGCCGGGCTGTACAACGGGAAGGACCGGCCCGGGGGAGGCGCGGGGGGCCCTGCGGGAGCTCCCGGAGCCCAGGCCCCCGCCGGAACCCCAGGTCCCGGTGAAGGCGGCGATCTCGTCGATCCCACCACCGGCGCGGTGAACCGGCGTGCCTTCGCGTCGAAGAGCGGGAACCAGCTCGAACTGCTGGACGCGGCGAACGGCCCACAGGGGGTCAGGCTCCGTACCGGCGACGGGAAGCTCTCGATCGACCTGGACCGGCGGGGCACGGCCGTCGTCATCAACAGCGACGGCAGCGTGACGATCGAGGCCAAGGAACAGGTCTCCGTCAAGGCGGCCGGAGGAGTCTCGCTGGACGCCGGCGGCGGCGCGCTGGAACTCACCGGCGACAGCGTCACGGTGACGTCCCGCAACGGGGTCGCACTCGACGGCGGAAACGGCAGGGTCGCGCTCTCCACCGGCGGCGCGGTGGAGGTCCGGGGCGGTCAGGTCACGGTCGACGGCAGCCGGCGCACGGACGTCACCAGCGGCGGTTCGGTCTCCGTCAACGCACCGCTGATCAAGCTCAACTGACCTACCGCATCAAGCTCAACCGACCTACCGCATCGGGGCCGACGCCGACCGGCCTCCGGCACCAGGGTCAGCCGGCGTACCGCAACAGGGAAAGAGGAATACACCGCATGCCGTCAGCCGCAGCCGCACGGGTCACCGACCCCACCGGTCACCCCGGCGTGATCGGGCCGCCCGGAGTGGTGTCGGTGCTGATCGGCGGGAAGCCTGCCGCCACCGTCGGCACCGCCCACCAGTGCGCGTCCCCCCTCGTCCATCCGCCGTCCGTGATCGCACCGCCGGGCAGCACCACTGTGCTGATCGGCGGGAGTCCGGCCGCCCGGGTCGGAGATCTGAGCGGCTGCGGATCCCCGGTCGTCTCGGGTTGCGTCACTGTGCTGATCGGGAGCTGAGCCGCTATGGGACAGCAGTTCATCGGTGCCGGCTGGGCGTTTCCGCCCCGTACGGATGCCACTGGTTCCATCGCGCTGGTGCGCGGCGAACGGGAGCTGGAGGAGTCGATCCGGCTGATCCTGGCGACATCCCCCGGCGAACGGCCGATGCGCCCGGAGTTCGGCTGCGCAGTCAACGACTACGTGTTCGCGCCCGCCGACGCGGGGACGGCGGGGCAGCTCGCGTACGAGGTGCGGCTGGCGCTGGAGCGCTGGGAGCCGCGAATCGAGGTCGACGAGGTCACCGTGCGGTTCGACGAGGCGGACGACGGGGTCCTCTACATCGACATCGGCTACTCGGTGCGCGGCTCCAACGACCCCCGCAACCTTGTCTTCCCGTTCTACGTGATCCCGCAGCACGCCCAGGAGACGAGCCACGACGACGAGGAGGCAGGCGCGTGACGCTGCCCAGTCCCCATCTGGACGACCGCCGCTTCCAGGGCCTGGTGGACGAGGCCAAACGCCTGGTCCAGCAGCGCTGCCCGGAGTGGACCGACCACAATGTGTCGGACCCCGGCGTCACGCTGATCGAGGCGTTCGCGACCATGGTCGACCAGCTCGTCTACCGCGTGAACCGGGTGCCGGAGAAGAGCTATCTGGCCTTCCTCGACATGATCGGGGTCCAGCTGCACCCGCCCACGGCAGCGCGCACCGAGGTGACGTTCCGGCTCTCCGCACCCCGTCCCGACCCGGTCGTCGTGCGGGCCGGGACGGAGGTCGCCACCGTACGTACGGAGACGGAGGAAGCCGTCGTCTTCACGACCGCCGAGCAACTGACCATCGTTCCCTGCGCCTTCGCCCATCTCGCCACCTGGCCGGTGTCGGGAGAGGCGGCCGACCGTACGGAGGAGCTGGCGATCGGCCGCGACGTGACGTGCTTCGGAGCGGTCCCGGCACCCGGTGACTGCCTCTACGTCGGTCTGTCGGTCGCGGTGCCCGCCGGAGTCGTCGTGCTGCGACTCGACTGCAAGGTCGAGGGCGTCGGCGTCGACCCGCTGCGGCCGCCGCTGGTCTGGGAAGCCTGGGACGGCACCGCGTGGACGGTCTGTGAGGTCGAGAAGGACGACACCGGAGGCTTCAACCGCTCCGGAGAGCTGATCCTCCATCTGCCGAGGACGCACACCCCGGTGGCCGTCGTGCGGCGTACCGGAGGCTGGCTGCGCTGCCGTCTGATCGACGCGGAGGACGGCCGGCCGACCTACCTGGCGCCGCCCGTCGTCCGCCGGATCACGGCCTTCACCATCGGCGCGACCGTGGCCGCCGAGCACGCCGAGACCATCGCCGACGAGGTGCTCGGCGCGGCGGAGGGAGTGCCCGGCCAGGCGTTCGAACTGGCCCGTCCGCCCGTGGTACCCGGCGACTTCGTGGTCGAGGTGGCCGATCCGGCGAGCGGACCGGAACCGGAGTACACCCGGTGGACCAAGGTCGACGACTTCGCGCACTCCGGCCCCGAGGACCGCCACATCACCCTCGACCCGAACTCCGGCCGGGTCGAGTTCGGCCCGGCCGTACGGGAACGGGACGGCTCCGTCCGCCACTACGGCGCTGTCCCCGCGAAGGGAGCCACCGTCCGGGTGCGGTCCTATCGCACCGGCGGCGGGCTGCGCGGAAATGTCGCCAGGTCGACACTGAAGGTGCTGCGCAGCGCGCTGCCCTACGTGGCCCGGGTGGAGAACCGCCGGCCGGCGCTCGGCGGTGTCGACGGCGAGAGCGTCGACAGCGCCCGGGTGCGCGGACCGATGACCCTGCGCACCCTGCACCGTGCCGTCGTCCCCCACGACTACGAACTCCTCGCCCGCGACATCGCTCCGGACGCCGCACGCGTGCACTGCATCCGGGCCGGTGAGCCCGGGGACGAGGGCGACGACGGATCCGCCCACGGAGTGCGCCTGCTCGTCGTCCCGGCCGGCCGCAGCGACGAACAGGGCAGGATCGAGTTCGACGAACTCATCCCTCCCGCGCAGACCCTCCGCCTCATCGCCGGGCACCTGGAGGCCCGCCGCCCGATCGGGGCCCGGCTCGTCGTCGAGCCGCCCTTCTACCAGGGCGTCACCGTCGTCGCCTCGGTGCAGGCCGAGCGCGGCGCCGTGGTGGAGCGGGTACGGGAGGCGGCACTGGCCGCGCTGTACGGGTACTTCAACGCGCTGTCCGGCGGGCCGGCCAGGCAGGGCTGGCCCTTCGGGCGGCCGGTCCAGTCGGGAGAGGCCTTCGCCGTCCTCCAGCGCGTGCCGGGGGTGGACCTCGTGGAGGACGTACGGCTCTACCGCGCTGATCCGGTCACCGGTGAACGCACCGACGCCACGGCCAAGATCCCGCTGGACCGGCATGCGCTGGTCTTCAGCTACGAGCACCAGCTCCGGGTGAGGGGGGCCTAGCACGATGCGTACCGGCGTCACCGGCCTCCCGACCCCGCATCCGCTGATCGAGCAGCTTCCGGCCGTCTACCTGGAGCAGGACTTCCTCCGGCGCTTCCTCGCCGCGCTCGACGACGTGCTCGCCCCTGTGCTGCTCACCATCGACAACCTGCCCGCCCACCTCGACCCGCGCAGCGCCCCGGAGGACTTTCTGGACTGGCTGGCCCAGTGGGTCGCGGTGGAGCAGCACGAGGAACGATCGGTGGAGCGGCGCCGGGAGACGGTACGAGGGGCGGTTGCCCGGCATGCCCGTCGCGGCACCGCAGGCGGGCTGGCCGACGCGGTGCGCCTGGAGACGGGCACGGAGCCCGAGATCACCGAGAGCGGCGGCACGGCCTGGTCGACCGCTTCGCACACCGTGCTGCCGGGCAGGCCCCACCCCTCGGTGACGATCCGGGTCAGGGAACGACCGGGGCACGCGATCGACCGGGGGCGGCTGGAGGAACTCATCGATACCGAGGTCCCCGCCCATGTGGCGTACACGCTGGAGATCCTGCCGCCGGCCGGGGAGATGGAGGGCGGGGCGCGGTGATCTGCGAGACGTGTGGCCACCGGAATGTGCCGGGGCGGGAGTTCTGCGCTTCCTGCGAGGCGTTTCTGGCATGGGAGCCGGAGGGGCCGGGCGAGCCGGACCGGGAGCAGCCGGCCGCCGGTCGGCAGGGGCCGCAGTCGGCCGGTCGGCCGGGGCCCCCGGCGCAGGTCCCCGACCGGGTGCCGGTGCGGCCCGCCGCTCCGCCCCCGACAACCGCACCCGGTCCGGCGGGAGTACCCACCTCGCTGTCCACGGCACCGGCCGCTCCGCCACCGCCACCGTCCACCGCACCCGCCGCCCCTCCACAGCCGTCGTCGGCGGCAGCCCCCCGGCGTCCCGGAGACGCCCCGGACGGCCCCGCTCCCGGGCCCGATGCCTGGGCGCCCGGCCCGGAACCCGACGCCGCACCGGGACCGGTGACAGCCCCTCTCGTGGTGTGCCCCAACTGCCGTACGGAGAACGAGCCTCAGCGCACCCTCTGCGTGCGGTGCGCGCTGCTCCTCGACCCCGGGCCGCCCCCGGGTCTCCGCCCGCCGTGGTGGCGCCGGATCCTGCGCCGGGGCCCGGGGAAGACCCACGCCGCCGGCGCACGGCCGAAGCGCGGGCGGCGCAGACCGAGGGCGGCCCTTCCGGTCACGCTGCTTCTGCTCGCGGTCGGGATCTGGTTCGCACTGCCGCACCTGTCCGGCCTGCTCGGCTTCGCCAAGGAGGAGACGGGGGCTCCGGAATCGGTTGTGCCGTCCGCGTGCCGGAGCTCCAGCGCGGCTCCGGGCCATCCGGCGGCCGCGGCCTTCGACGGCTTCAACAACCGGTACTGGGCGCCGGGGGAGAGCGGCGACGGCACGGGCGAGTATCTGGAGTGCTCGTTCACACAGCCGGTCCGGCTGTTGAAGATGGTGGTGTTCTCCGGCACCTCGGCGCGGAGGGACGAATTCCTCACGCAGGCCAGGCCGGCGAGGATCGCCGTGATCCTCACTTCGGAGGACGGCAAGGAGACCAGGAAGACGATCCGGACGGCGGACGAGGCCGGTCAGCAGACCTTCGACGTACGGGGATCGGACACGGTCGGGGTGCGGCTCACGGTCGAATCGGCGTACGGCACCGGCAAGGGCCGCAGGGTGGCGGTCGCCGAGGTCGAGTTCTTCGGCCATCGCTCCTGAGACGCCTCGCCGTCCGGGACCGTGCGCGCATCCGTACGGGGGGACCTGCTGTGTTCCCCGGGGATGCGGTTTCGGGATCAGTCGCGGGCCGTCGCGTCCTGGCCGTACCGCGCCCCGGACGCGAGCGCGGCGGCCGTCATGGGACGGCTCCTCGGACCGGGGAACGCAGGGCCGCCAGGACGCCGGACGAGGTCGCACAGGCGCAGCAGCAGCTCGTCGTCCCCGAAGCCGCCCGCCTTGATCAGCACGGGGAGGGCGAACCGCCCGCGCAGAGTGCCCCGTGCGATGCCTGGCTCGGGCTCGTCCAGCAGGTCGATGCCGCTCACCCCGAGGGCCTGGAACACGGTCGCGGCCGTTTCCCCGCCGGTGACCACGAGCGCGTCGGTCAGGCGCTCATCTGCCAGTGCCCGGACGGCTGCGGCCAAGGACCGGGCGAGAACACGGGCGGCCTGTGGCGTGCACCTTTCATCAGGTGTCCGCAGAGCGAGCACGGGAGCCGTCAGGGCACGCAGTCGTTCCACTGCCGCGGCAGGGTCGCTGCCGACAGTGACGGCCCGGACATCCGTACGGGTGCGCAGCGCGGCCAGTTGCCGCCGGGTCGCCGGGTTTGCGCTGCCGACGACGACGAGCGGCCGGCGCGCCGGCGCGGGTGCGGTATCAGTGGGGCCGTCTGTGCGCGCGCACCGTCGGGCCAGGGCCGTCGCCAGCCCGGGGGAACCGACCCACAGCACGTCCTCCGGACGCGGGACCGCCGCCACCAGGCGGTCGAGATCGCTGTCCGACGCTGCGGAACAGACGATCAGGCCACCCCGGGCGATCAGTTCGGGCAGCTGGGCCGCCCGGTCCGGACCGGCCGTCAGGGCGCCCGGGAACACCGTCCGCAGGTCCGAGTGGAGCACGGGGTGCACGGGATCGCGGGCGAAGTCACTCCGGTGGACCGGTACGCCCCGCACGTACTGCACGGCTCCCCTTGTCACCCTGCCCTCCGCCGGGAAGGCGGGAGCGATGAGGACGGCCTGCCGCCTTGATCCCGCCCACGCGGCCCGTACCTCCGCCGCGACATGTCCGCGCAGTGTCGAGTCCACCGTCTTGAGCAGGAGCGCGGAGCCGGCGAACAGCCGGGCGGCCTGCCTCGTACGCGATGCGGCGGACGCCTCGTCGAGCAGACGGCTTCCCAGGTCGACAGCGGTCACGGCCGGGCCCTGCGGGGGTGCGGTCGCCGGGGTGGACAGCAGGATCCGTGCCTCGTGTCCGGTCCGGCGGAAGGGTGCCGCTCCGTCACCGGCGCTGGTGAGGTCGTCCGCCAGGATGCCGATGCCCTGCCGGGTTTCCTTGCCGGATGTCATGCCCCGCCCTGTCGTCGTTCAGCTCGTACGTGAGGGAACCCATGCTCGGTGAAGACGGGACGCCGGACAACCGATTCGCACGCATCCCCCGGCGGGTTGGCGGGTTGACAAGTCGACAGCTCGACAGCAGGGCTGGCCGGCAGGTCGGCTCCGGCATCGCGTGCGATGTCCGCCGCCGAATCGTTCCCGAACCGCCATACCGACGGGAACGGGGCACGGGGCCGCGGCTTCGCGGCGCTTCGCTTGCGGACGCGCGGCGGTCGCGGCAGGGTCTGGGGGTGTGGCCACTTTGCTGATCGTGCATCACACGCCCTCGCCGAACTGCCAGGCGATGTTCGAAGCCGTTGTCTCCGGCGCGACGACCGACGAGATCGAGGGCGTCCGGGTCGAGCGCCGCGCGGCGCTCGCCGCGACGGCGTCCGACGTGCTCGCCGCCGACGGTGTTCTGCTCGGAACCCCGGCGAACCTCGGCTACATGTCCGGTGCCCTCAAGCACTTCTTCGACCAGGTCTACTACCCCTGCCTCGACGCGACGCGGGGCCGCCCCTTCGGCTACTACGTGCACGGCGGCAACGACGTCACCGGGGCGGTCAGGGCCATCGAGTCGGTCACGACAGGTCTGGGGTGGCGCCGTGCGGCCGACGCCGTGAGGGTCACAGGAGAACCCGTCAAGGCCGACATCGAGGCGTGCTGGGAGCTGGGTGCGACCCTTGCCGCCGGCTTGACGGACTGAGCCGCCCGGCCCCGACGAGCAGGCACCCCGCGGGGTGCGCGTGGTCGGTACGCGGACGTTCCCGTCGGCGTCGTTCCGCCCGGGGAACAGAGCGTGCCCGTCGCGTTGTTACGCCTACGGCAGTGCGCGCATGGAGCAATGTGAGCATGGCCGTGATCTGCGGGGCATTGCGTGGCGCTGCCGGCGCGCGTAGCGTTCCGTGCAGGTCATGAGTGTCAGCGACAAGCCCCGGCTCGCTGACCGGCAACCCTCCCACGCGGCGGGGTGCTCCGGGTGACGACCAGGCGGGGCCCGTCCGGGTTCCGCAAGCGCGAGGCCCCCGGGCCCGCCGAGCCGGAAGAGCGGAGGCGACGGTCATGCCACCGGTGTCCCGCACGTTCGTCAGGGTGCTCGCCCCGCGCCGCCGCGTCCACCTGTACTCCCGGCCGCACATCGACCTCCAGCGCGTGGCCGGCGCGCTCTGTTGTTCCTGACCCGTACCCGCGACGCCGAACCTCCCGACGAGGCCCGGCGATCACCCACGGCCGATCAGGAAGGCACCCTTTCGTGTCCGCATCGTCATTGCCGCACCCTCCCCTGTCCTCCTCCCCGCTCCACCTCGCCGTCGCCCTCAACGGCGCGGGCTGGCATCCCGCCGCATGGCGCGAGCCGGAGGCCCGGCCCGGAGAACTGCTCACCGCCGAGTACTGGACCGACACCGTCCAGGAGGCCGAACGCGGCCTGATCGACTTCGTGACGATCGAGGACGCGCTCGGGCTCCAGTCCTCGCGGTTCACGGAGCCCGACGGACGTACCGACCAGGAGCGCGGGCGACTGGACGCGGTACTCGTCGCCGCCCGCGTGGCCCCGCTCACCACGCACATCGGGCTCGTCCCCACCGTGGTCGCCACGCACACCGAGCCGTTCCACATCTCCAAGGCGATCGCCACCCTCGACTACGTGAGCACCGGCCGCGCCGGTCTGCGCGTCCAGGTGTCGGCCCGGCAGTACGAAGCGGCCCACTTCGGCCGCCGGACGTTTCCGCGCTTCGACGCCGAGGACCTGGGCACCCCGGCCGTAGGCGACCTGACCGCCGAACTCTTCGAGGAGGCCGCCGACTACATCGAGGCGGTGCGCCGCCTCTGGGACAGCTGGGACGACAGCGCGGAAATCCGCGACATCGCCACAGGGCGCTTCATCGACCGCGACAAGCTGCACTACATCGACTTCGAAGGACGGCACTTCAGCGTCAAGGGTCCCTCGATCACCCCGCGGCCCCCGCAGGGGCAGCCGGTCGTCAGCGCCCTGGCACACCACCGCGTGCCCTTCCAACTGGTGGCAGGCTCGACGGACATCGGCTTCATCACCCCGCACGACGCCGGACAGGCCCGCACCGTCATCGACGAGATCCGCACCGAACAGGCCGCGGCGGGCCGGGCGGCGGACCCCCTGCACATCTTCGGGGACCTCGTCGTGTTCCTCGACGGCGATCCCTCGGCCGCGGCAGCCCGCCGGGACCGTCTCGACGGCCTCGCCGGTACTCCGTACACCAGCGACGCGAAGGTGTTCACCGGCACGCCCGCCCAACTGGCGGACCTGCTCCAGGACTGGCAGGAGGCAGGGCTCTCCGGCTTCCGGCTGCGCCCCGCGGTGACCGGCCACGACCTCCCGGCGATCACCCGCGGACTCGTGCCCGAACTGCAGCGCCGCGGTGCCTTCCGAAGCGCCTACGAGGCCGACACCCTGCGCGGGCTGCTCGGGCTCGCCCGCCCCGCCAACCGCTACGCCACTGTCTGAGCCGGAGGGAACACCGACATGAGCACCAGCAACGGCGCCGGCACCAGCACCGGCAAGCCGCTCAAGCAGATCCACCTCGCCGCCCACTTCCCGGGCGTCAACAACACCACCGTGTGGAGCGACCCCAAGGCCGGAAGCCACGTCGAGTTCAGCTCGTTCGCGCACTTCGCCCGCACCGCCGAACGCGCCAAGTTCGACTTCCTGTTCCTCGCCGAGGGGCTGCGGCTGCGCGAACAGGGCGGCAAGATATATGACTTGGATGTGGTGGGGCGCCCCGACACCTTCACCGTCCTGTCCGCCCTCGCCGCCGTCACCGAACACCTCGGCCTCACGGGCACGATCAACTCCACGTTCAACGAGCCCTATGAGGTGGCCCGCCAGTTCGCCAGCCTCGACCACCTCTCGGGCGGGCGCGCGGCATGGAACGTCGTCACCTCGTGGGACGCCTTCACCGGCGAGAACTTCCGACGCGGCGGATTCCTTCCGCAGGAGGAGCGGTACTCCCGGGCCAGGGAGTTCCTCGCCACGGCCAACGAACTGTTCGACTCCTGGCGCGGTGACGAGATCCTCGCCGACGCGCGAACCGGCACGTTCCTGCGGGACGCACAGGCCGGATCCTTCGTGCACAAGGGGCAGCACTTCGACATCGAGGGACAGTTCAACGTCCCACGCAGCCCCCAGGGCCGCCCGGTGATCTTCCAGGCCGGGGACTCCGACGAAGGACGCGAGTTCGCGGCGGAAGGCGCCGACGCCATCTTCAGCCGCTACAGCACCCTCAAGGAGGGGCAGGCCTTCTACACGGACGTCAAGGACCGCCTCGCCCGGTACGGCCGGACCCACGACCAGCTCCTGATCCTGCCCGCCGCGACCTTCGTCCTCGGCGACACGGACGGCGAGGCACAGGAACTCGCCCGCGAGGTACGCCGGCAGCAGGTCAGCGGCGCCACCGCGATCAAGCACCTCGAATTCGTCTGGAACCGCGACCTGTCCTCGTACGATCCCGAAGGGCCGCTCCCCGACATCGATCCGGACCTCGGCGAGCACACCATCGCGCGGGGCCGCGCCCAGGTGCGCATGTACCGCGACCCGCTGGCCGTCGCCCGGGAGTGGCGTGAGCTCGCGGCCGCGAAGAACTGGTCCATCCGCGACCTGGTCATCGAGACCGGCAACCGGCAGGCGTTCGTCGGCTCACCGGCCACCGTCGCCGCGACCATCGACGCATTCGTCCAGGCCGACGCCGCCGACGGCTTCATCCTCGTCCCCCACATCACCCCCGGAGGTCTGGACGTCTTCGCCGACACCGTGGTCCCGCTCCTCCAGGAGCGCGGCGTCTTCCGTACGGAGTACGAGGGAACGACGCTGCGCCACCATCTCGGCCTGGCCCATCCCGACGAGGCCGGGGCAGGGCGGGCGGCGTCCTGACGTTCCTGGCCGGCACCCTCGTCCTCCACGCCCGGAACCGGTGACCGGCGGGCCGGCGGCATCCCCGGCCCGCCGGTCACCTCCATCCGCGTCCGTACTGATCCGGAGAGCGGTGCACGTGAGGCCGGCCGCTGAGGGTGACCGCCCTCAGCGGCTGCCGCCGTTCCACGGCGGCAGCCGGGCCGGGCTGACCTGCTCGCCCAGGACCTCGGACATGAAGCGGACGAGCCACCGCTGTGTGGGGCTGCGTGAGGACTCGTGCCGGGCGTAGAGAGCCACCTCGATCGGCTCCGTCTCGAACGGCAGCCGCACCAGCCGGACTTGGTGGGAAGCGGTGAACACCTCACCGACGTACTCGGGCACGATGGCGATCAGGTCCGTCTGTCCAAGGACGTACGGAAGCATGGACAGCCGGGTCACCTCCAGGGCCACCCGGTCCAGCAGTCCGTGCGATGACAGGACCGCCCTCGGCGTGATGTGTCCGCTGGGACCGAACGCCGTCGCGTGGTGCTCCGCCGCGAGGGCGGTGAGTGCGACGGATTCACCCCGGACGCGGGGGTGATCGGCTGCGACCATGCCGACGTAGCGCTCGCGGAAGAGCGGGATGCGCACGATCTGCTGCGGGGAGAGCACCGGTGTGGCCACGAACGCGTCGAGGTCGCCGCGGCGCAACTGCCCCTCGGCCTCGTCCACTCCGAAGCGGGCACCGCGAGTACCTTCCCGACGCACCGCCGGCCTGGGCGCGCACGGTGGTCATCGGGGCCGCTGCCGCCGCGCGGTGAGCCGCACTGCCTCGGCCGCTACGTGCCGTCGTCCGCGCCCGGCGCCCCCGCCCGCAGCCCGGCCATCACCAGGTCGAGGAGGCGGGCGGCCCTCGGCTGCCAGTCGCTGTGCGGGTCGAGCTGCCAGAGCCCGGCGATGGCGAGCAGGAAGTCGTCGGGGGTCACTCCCGGACGGATCGTGCCCGCCTCCTCGTTCGCGCGCAGCAGGAGCGTGATGCCCCGGGTCACCGGACCGTGGCCCAGCTGGGCGAGACTGCCGCATCTGCCGGCGGTGGTGCGCAACGCGACGGCCAGCCCTGCCTTGGCCATGGCGTACTGCGCCAGCCTGTCCATCCACTCCCGCAGAGCCCGGTCGGGTGCGCGGGTCCCGAGCAACTGGGCCGCGGTGTCGGCGACCTGCTGCATCTCGTAGCGGTAGACCTCCAGGACAAGCGCCTCGCGGTTGGGGAAGTTGCGGTAGAACGTCCCCTGGCCGACGCCCGCCTTCTTCGCGATCACGCTCACCGGGGCGTCCGCTGACCGGGTCAGTTCGGTCAGCGCGACGGCCAGGATGCGCTCGCGATTGCGCTGCGCGTCCGGACGCCGAGGCGTGCACTTCTCCTCGTCCACGCCTCCTCCTTCCGGAAACACGGCCGAGTCGGCCTTGCTGAGCGGACAACTGTCCGCTAGGTTCGACGGATAAGCGGACACATGTCCGCTTGCCCGCAGCATAGCGGGATTTCCGGTCAGTGTGGCCGACCGGTGCGCCCGGTTTCCCGTCCCTCTGCCCGCACGGCCCTCTCCCTCCCGGCACGTCTGCCGGGATCGTCTCGTTCGACGCGCATAAGCAATGCGAAAGAAGGCTGATCATGGCCCCATCGACGTCCAGTGACATCACTCTGCACATCAATGGCGAAAAGTACACGCTGCCGGTCGATCACCGCACCACTCTGCTCGACGCCCTGCGCGAGCGCCTCGACCTGACCGGCACCAAGAAGGGGTGCGACCAGGGCCAGTGCGGTGCCTGCACCGTGCTGCTCGACGGACGACGGACCGTCTCCTGTCTGCAACTCGCGGTCGCCGCCGAGGGGCGTGCGATCACCACCATCGAGGGCGTCGCCGATGGCGACCGGCTGCATCCGGTGCAGCAGGCCTTTCTCGACCTCGACGGCTACCAGTGCGGTTACTGCACCCCGGGCCAGATCTGTTCGGCGATCGCGGTGATCGAGGAACACGCGGCGGGCTGGCCGAGTGCGGCGACCGGCGATGTCCGGCCGGAGGCAGGGGTGCCTGCGCTCACCGCGGAGGAGATCCGTGAGCGCATGAGCGGCAACCTCTGCCGCTGTGGCGCGTACGTATCGATTGTGCGGGCCGTGGCACAGGCGGCCGAAGTGTCCGCTTCCGAGGGCGGGAAGGCGGCGGCATGAGGGAGTTCGGATACGAGCGCGCACTCGACGTTTCCGGGGCCGTGGCCCTGCTCGCCAGGGACCCCGGCGCCCGCTTCCTGGGAGGCGGAACCAATCTCGTCGACCTGATGAAGGCTGGTGTGGAACGTCCGACGCTCCTCGTCGATGTCCAGCAGCTTCCGCTCGACGGAGTGAGGTCGACCCCCGAGGGTGGGCTGCGCATCGGTGCGAACGTCACCAACAGCGATCTCGCGGCCCATGCCGAGGTGCGCCGCCACTACCCGGCCCTGACGCAGGCACTCCTCGCCGGTGCCTCCGGACAACTGCGCAACATGGCCACGGTCGGCGGGAACCTGCTCCAGCGCACCCGCTGCGGCTACTTCGGCGACCTCACCAAGCCGTGCAACAAGCGCACCCCCGGCAGTGGCTGCCCCGCCCTTGCGGGCGAGCACCGCAACCACGCGATCCTCGGGGCTTCCGAGCACTGTGTGGCGACGCATCCTTCCGACATGGCGGTCGCACTCGCGGCCTTCGACGCCGTCATCACGTACGAAACGGCCGACGGCCCCGGCCAGTTGCCGATCGCCGACTTCTACCTGCCGGTGGGGGAGACCCCGCACATCGAAACGGCGCTTCCGCCCGGCGCGCTGATCACCGGTGTGACCGTGCCGTCGGCCACCGTCGCCGCGCGCTCCCGCTACCGCAAGGTGCGCGAGCGTGCCTCCTTCGCGTTCGCGATCGGCTCCGTCGCTGCCGCCCTCGACGTGCGGGACGGCTTAGTACGTGAGGTGCGCCTCGCCTTCGGTGCGGTGGCCTCCCGGCCGTGGCGGGCCCGTACCGCCGAACTGGCGCTGACCGGTGGCCCCGCGACCGCGGAGGCCTTCGCCGAGGCGGCGGACGCCGAGCTGTCGGCCGCCGCGGCCCTGCCGGACAACGGCTACAAGGTGACGCTGATCCGCAACCTCGTCGTCGCCGTGCTCACCGAACTCGCCGAGGAGGCCGCCCGATGACCACGACGACCGAGAACGCCACCGTGCCCGGGGCCGTCGGCTCCGCCCGTACACGCGTGGAGGGGCGGGACAAGGTCACCGGGACGGCCCGCTACGCCGCGGAGTTCTCCCTCGCCGGACTCGCCCATGGCTGGCTGGTGCTGTCGACGGTGGCCCGGGGCCGGATCCGGTCCGTGGAGGACGGTCCCGTCCGGGCCATGCCCGGAGTGCTCGCGGTGCTCCACCACAAGAACGCGCCCCGCGTCTCCACCGATTACACCGGCATGCTGGGACGGCCCAACCCGGTCGTCGGGATCTTCCAGCACGACCGGGTGCCGTTCATGGGCTGGCCCGTGGCGCTGGTCGTCGCCGAGACCTCCGAGCAGGCCAGGGAGGCCGCCGAAGCGCTGGTGGTCAGCTACGAAGCGGAGCCGCACGACGTGGGGTTCCACGCCGGGCACTCCGGTGCGTACACCCCCGACGCGGGAGTGATGGACCAGGCCGACACCGCGAAGGGAGATCTTGGGGCCCGGCTCGGGGAGGCCGCCTTCGTCGTGGACGAGGAGTACTCCACGCCGGAGGAGCACCACAACTCCATGGAGCCGCACGCGGCGACGGCCCGATGGGACGGCGGACGGCTGGACGTCCTCGACTCCAACCAGGGCACCTCCTGGGTGGCGAGCGAACTCGCGTCGCTCTTCTCCCTGGACCCGGGCTCCGTCCGGGTGCGGTCCGAGCATGTCGGTGGCGGCTTCGGCTCGAAGGGCCTGGCCCCCCATCAGGTGGCAGCCGTCATGGCGACGACACTTCTTCACCGTCCTGTCCGCGTCGTACTGACCCGCCGCCAGATGTTCTCACTGGTCGGGTTCCGCAGCCCCACCGCGCAGCGGGTCACGCTCGGCGCCGACGCCGACGGCCGTCTGCGCGCGTTCAGCCACGAGACGCTGAACCTCACCTCGACCGTGCACGAGTTCGTCGAGCCGAGCGCCGGTGTGGGACGCGTCATGTACGACGCCGACGCGCACCGCACCACGCACCGGCTGGTGCGGCTCGACGTGCCCACCCCGACCTGGATGCGGGCACCGGGCGAGGCGCCGGGATCCTTCGCCGTCGAGTCGGCGGTCGACGAACTGGCCGAGAAATGCGGCCTGGACCCGATCGAGCTCCGGGCGCGCAACGAGCCCTCGGCAGGCCCCGTATCGGGACTGCCCTTCGCACGCCGCAATCTGCTCGCCTGCTTCGAGGAGGGCTCCCGCAGGTTCGGCTGGGCCGGCCGCGATCCCCGTCCCGGAGTCCGCCGCGAGGGGCGCTGGCTCCTGGGGACCGGCATGGCGGCGGCCTCCTTCTCCGCGGGCGCCGGCCCGTCCACGGCCGCCGTGACCGCGGAGCCCGACGGCCACTTCACCGTGGGGGTCAACGCGGCGGACATCGGGACCGGGGCAAGGACCGCGATGGTCTCGGTCGCCGCGGACGCGCTGCGGGTGGGCCCCGACCGCATCCGGGTACGCGTCGGCGACAGCGACCTGGGCCCCGCATGGATCGCCGGAGGCTCCATGGGTACACGCTCCTGGGCCTGGGCGGTGCGGCTGGCGGCAGACGAACTGCGGGAGCTGCTCGCGCTCGGCGGAACCATTCCGCCGGAGGGCATCACCGCTCGATCGGACACCGGCGCGGCCATCGGAGCCCTGGCGCGGAAGGAACGGCACTCCTATGGTGCGCAGTTCGCGGAGGCGGCCGTCGACGTTGCCACCGGCGAGGTGCGTGTGCGCAGGCTGCTCGGAGTCTTCGCGGCCGGCACCATCGTCAACCCGCTGACCGCACGCAGCCAGCTCGTCGGCGGCATGACCTGGGGGCTCTCCATGGCCCTGCACGAGGAGGCGGTGCGTGACGCGGCATCAGGGGGCTACGTCAACGCCGATCTGGCCGGCTATCACGTCGCGGCCCACGCCGATGTGCCGGACATCGAGGCGTACTGGGTGGACGACCAGGACCCGGAGGACCCGGTCGGGATCAAGGGCCTCGGCGAGATCGGCATCGTGGGCGTGGCCGCCGCTGTCGCCAACGCGGTGTGGCACGCGACGGGTGTACGCCACCGCCGTCTGCCGATCCGCCCCGACCGCGTACTCGCGGCGGCGGAAGGGCCGCGAGTGCGGGCCGCGAAGGAAACCCGAGGTGCTTGACATCGCGGCGGCCCTGAACCGCTGGTCCGAAGAGGGCCGGGACTTCGCCGTCGCCACCGTGGTGGCGGTCGAAGGAAGCGCACCACGCGCACCCGGCGCGGCCCTGGCCGTCGACAGCGAAGGCACCGTCGTCGGTTCGGTCTCCGGCGGCTGCGTGGAAGGGGCGGTGTACGAGCTGTGTGTCCAGGCCCTCCGGGACGGCCGGACGGTGCGGGAGCGGTTCGGTTACAGCGAGGAGGACGCGTTCGCCGTGGGACTCACCTGCGGCGGCGCCATCGATGTCCTCGTCACGCCGGTGCGCGCCGAAGAGCCGGTGCTGCGGGCGGCGTTGTCGGCCGCGGGCCGGGACGGGCCGGTGGCGCTCGCCCGGGTGCTGCGCGGGCCGGACAGGCAGGCCGGCCGGGCGCTGCTGGTCCGGGGCGACGGATCGTACGAGGGCAGCCTCGGCGGACATCCTCCCCTGGACCGCCGGGCGGCCGCGGAGGCACGGGCGCTCCTGGACGCGGGCCGCACCGGCACCGTGGAGATGGCGGAGGACGGGACGAGCTGTCCGGGGGGACTGACACTGTTCGTGGAGTCGAGCGTGGAGCCGCCCCGGATGATCGTCTTCGGCGCCGTGGACTTCGCCACGGCGCTGGTGCGGGCGGGGAAGTTCCTCGGCCACCATGTGACGGTGTGCGACGCCCGGCCCGTCTTCGCCACCCGCGCACGCTTCCCCGAGGCGGACGACGTGGTGGTGGACTGGCCGCACCGGTATCTCCGGAGCACCGCGACCGACGAGCGCACGGTCCTGTGCGTCCTCACCCATGACGCCAGGTTCGACATCCCGCTGCTGGAGACGGCCCTGCGGCTGCCGGTCGCCTACATCGGCGCGATGGGCTCGCGCCGTACCCATGAGGACCGTATCCGCCGGCTCCTCGAAGCAGGTCTGGACGAAGAGGAGCTGGCCCGCCTGCGTTCTCCGATCGGCCTCGACCTCGGCGCTCGTACGCCGGAGGAGACGGCACTGTCCATCGCGGCGGAGATCGTGGCGGAGCGGCGGGGTGGCACGGGTGCTCCGCTGACGGGGACGCGGACGCCCATTCATCATGATGCCGGGGCCGGGCTCCGGCCGGCGGCGCGGTGAATTCCGGAGGGATGCGGTTTACTGCCGGGCATGGTCGAACCCTCATTCGTCAACATCGTCTGGGAGCAGCTGCGTCCGGTGCTCGGGCCGGCACCCTCGCCCCGTCAGGCCGTGCTCCTCGACGTGCCGGACGGGACGGACTTCCGGGAACTGGTCGATGAGATCTCCGGCAGGGCCGGGAATCCCAGGACGCTGATCGCCGGCGGCCGAAGGACCGGGCCCGTCGACGCACGCACCGGGCAGCCGCTCGTCGAGCCCTTCGGCGAGGATCCGCTGGAGCTGTACGCGTGGCCGTACTGGAACGACTGGATCGGGTGCGCCCGGGTGGTCCGTGCCGGACGCGAGCAGCCGGTCGTCGTGGTCGCCGACCGCGACGATCCGGCCGCCCAGGGATTCCCGGCGGGTGCTTCGTGGACCGAGAAGCTGCGCCTGCTCACCGGGTGGGAACCCCTGCCCCGGCCGCCCCTCGACTGGCAGGCCGTCGAGCAGGCCCTGGGCACCCGCCTGCCGGGCGACTACAAGTCGATCGTGGACCTGTTCGGATTCGGCAGCTTCGACATGTACCTCGAACTGCTCGTTCCCGGTGTTCGCGGCCTGGACCTGGTGGACTGGGCCCTGTCCGGTCAGGTCCACAGGGCGGGTCTCTGGCGGCCCCATCCCGTCTACCCGGCGCCCGGCGGCCTGTTGTGCTGGGGAACGTCGGAGCAGGAACTCGACTTCGTCTGGCGAACGGGTGCACCCGATCCGGACGACTGGCCCGTACTGGTCCGCACGGACTTCGACACCTGGGAGCAATTCGATTGTGGTGCGGGTGAGTTGGTCGTCCGGCTGCTCACGGACGTGGGGCTTGGCTATCCCCCCAGCCGCATAGGGGCCCACTGTTTCGTCGACTACGCGTGAGGGATACCCGGGCGGGAACCGGCGCCGGGTATCGCGGGGTTCCGCAAGCCCGGACATGGGCATGCCATGGCATGGTCATGTCCGTCAGGTGTGCGTGAACCAGGAGGAAGCAGTGAGAAACACAGGACGATTCCGTAAGGCGTCACTCACCCTGACCGCCGCCGCGGTGCTGGTCATCGCCTCGTCGGGCAGCGCATCCGCTGCCGTGCCGGGCGCCCTGCCCGCGGCCGCGGACGGGCTGGAGCAGACATTCCAGCCCGCCTTCGACTACGACGGCGACGGCTGCTATCCGACACCCGCCATCGGCGCCGACGGGACCCTGGCTCCCGGGCTGAAGACCACGGGTGCCGTCAACGGCAGTTGCCATGACTCCTGGGACCTGGACAACACCAACGGCTACGCACGCTCCCTGTGCAACAACGGCTGGTGCGCCATCATGTACGGCCTCTACTTCGAGAAGGACCAGGCCGTGGCCGGCAGCGGTCTCGGCGGCCACCGCCACGACTGGGAGCACGTCGTGGTGTGGGTGCGGGACAATGTGGCGCAGTACGTCTCCACCTCCGCCCACGGCGACTTCAACGTGTACGGCCGGGACGGGATGCTGTGGGACGGGACGCACCCCAAGGTCGTCTACCACAAGGACGGGATCGGGACGCACTGCTTCCGCCGCGCGACCACGGGCGACGAGCCACCGGAGAACCACTACCACCAGTGGCAGTTCCCCGATCTGGTCGGCTGGAACGGCTACCCCGCCGGCATCCGGGAGAAGCTGGTCGAGGCCGATTTCGGCAGTGCGGTCTTCGGCCTGAAGGACGGCAGCTTCGCCGGCCACCTCGACAGGGCGAAGCCTGCCGGGATCCCCTTCGACCCCTACGCCTGACCGGTCACGCACGGGCCGGTGAGACGATGCGCCGCCCGGCCGGCACACGAGAGGAATCCGAATGACCCGCTCCACCACCCGGATCGCGCACCTGCGCGCAGCCGGGGTGAGTTTTGTCGTCGAGCTCCGGACTCCGCTGCCCCGGGTCCTGCACTGGGGCGAGGACCTGGGCGAACTGACCGATGACGGTCTCGCGGCCCTCGCGCTGTCGGCGGACGCCGCCTCGCTCCACTGCGCGCTCGACGAGCCGAGGCAGTTCACGGTCTGGCCCTCCCAGGCCGAAGGCTGGTCGGGCACCCCCGCCCACGAAGGCCACCGCGCCGGGACGGCCACCACCCCTCGCGTCACGATGACCGGCGCCGAAGAGAGCCCGGACGCACTCGTCATCGAGCTCCGGGACACCGACGCAGGGCTCGACCTCACGCTCACCTACCGGCTCGACCCGTCCGGTGTCCTGGCCGTGCGCACCCGGATGTCCTCCCCGGCCGACGCCCCGTGCCCCGCCCCGTACGACCTCGCCGCGACCACCGCGCTGCTCCCGCTGCCCAACCGCGCCCAGGAAGTTCTCGACTTCACCGGCAAGTGGTGCCGCGAACGCTCCCCGCAGCGCGGTCCGCTCGCGTTCGGCGGCCATGTCCGCGAGGTCCGCAGGGGACGCCCCGGACTGGACGCGCCCTATCTGCTGACGGTCGGCGTGCCCGGATTCGGATTCCGTACGGGGGAGGTCTGGGCCCTGCACGTCGGCTGGAGCGGCAACCAGCGCTGGCTGGCCGAGCGGCTGCCCGAGGGCGCCGGGGTGCACGGCGGCGTGCTCGGCGGTGGTGAACTGCTCGCGCCGGGCGAGATACGGCTTGCCCCGGGCGACAGCTACACCTCGCCCGAGTGCTATTTCGCCTGGTCCGCCGAAGGCCTGGACGGGCTCGCGGGCCGCTTCCACACGATGCTCCGTGCCCGGCCCGGACACCCCTCGTCACCGCGTCCGCTGACCTTGAACACCTGGGAGGCGGTCTACTTCGACCACCGTCCCGGACGCCTCCTCGCCCTGGCCGATGCCGCCGCCGAGGTCGGGGTGGAGCGGCTCGTGCTGGACGACGGCTGGTTCCTCGGCCGCCGCGACGACACGGCCGGCCTCGGCGACTGGACGGTCGACCCGCAGATGTGGCCGCAGGGGCTGGCCCCGCTCGCGGACCGGGTGCACGGCCACGGCATGCAGTTCGGACTCTGGGTGGAACCGGAGATGGTGAACCTCTCCTCGCATCTCGCACGGGAGCATCCCGAGTGGCTTCTCGGCCCGTCGGCGGGCCTGGGGCCGAGCTCCCGCAGTCAGTATGTGGTGAACGTGGCCCATGAGGAGGCGTTCGCGTACCTTCTGGAATCGCTGGACGCCCTCGTCGCCGAGTACCACATCGACTATCTGAAGTGGGACCACAACCGGGAACTGCACGAGGCGGTCCACCGCGGTGCGAACGGCGGTGACCGGCCCGGGGTCCACGCCCAGACGCGGGCCCTGTACCGGCTGATGGACACCCTCAGGTCCCGCCGCCCCGGCCTGGAGATCGAGTCGTGTTCCAGCGGGGGCGGTCGCGTCGACCTCGGCGTCCTCGCCCGCACCGACCGGGTGTGGGCCTCGGACTGCAACGATCCGGTCGAGCGCCAGTCCATTCAGCGCTGGACGGGGCAGCTGCTGCCGCCCGAACTCGTCGGCGCCCACGTCGGAGGCCCGCGCAGCCATACGACGGGGCGGGTCGCCGACGACTCGTTCCGCCTGATCACCGCGCTGTTCGGACACGCGGGAATCGAGGACGACCTGACCGCCCGCACGCCCGGGGAACGCGAGGCGCTGACCCGGTGGGCGGCGCTGTACAAGGAGGTACGGGGGCTGCTGCACGGCGGACGGGTCGTCAGGGCGGACCTCGGCGACGACACGACGTATCTGCACGGAGTCGTCGCACCGGACGCCGCCTCCGCGCTGTACTGCTGGGCGCGGACGGCGACCTCGGTGCCCGGGCAGTCGGGCCGCGTCCGCCTCCCCGGCCTCGTATCCGGCCGGCCCTACCGGGTCCGCGTCCGCACGGAGGCGGGGCTGCCCTCCATGCACCAGGTCGTCGCCCCCGCCTGGTACCGGACAGCGGTCACGGACTGGGTCCCGATGCCCGGCGCGGTACTGACCGGTGCGGGGCTGCCCATGCCGACGCTCAACCCGGGGCAGGCGCTGCTGATCGAGGTCGCCGCACCGGAACCGGTGAACTGACCCGCCACAACTGCGGCACCGGAACCGGTGAACTGACCCGCCACAACTGCCGCACCGGAACCGGTGAACCGGCCCGTCGCCTCTCCCTCACCGGCCATACACCTCTCTCAGCCCTCCCGAACCGGGTGGAGCCGGAGCTCCCGCCCTTGCCAGCGCCTTCGCAGCCAGCGGTCGTGGCTGGCCAGGACGATGGCCCCGGGACCCGTGCCCAGGGCCTCCTCCAGTTCGTCGCACAGGCGCGGGGACAGATGGTTCGTGGGCTCGTCCAGCAGCAGGAGCTGCGGCGGTCGCGCCGTCAGCACGGCCAGGGCGAGCCTGCGGCGCTGGCCGGCCGACACCTGGCCCACCGGCTTGCCGAGGTCTCTTTCATGCATCAGGCCGAGGGAGGCCAGCGGCACCGCCTCGGCCCGTTCGAAGCCCAGCGCCTGCTCGTACGTGTCAAGGACGGTACGGTCGGGCCGGGCGAACTCCGTGTCCTGGGCGAGCATTCCGACGGTCAGACCCGGCCGTCTGGTGACCTCGCCCCCGGCGGCGACAGCCCCGGCGAGCACCGCGAGGAGCGTCGACTTCCCCGCCCCGTTGCCTCCCGTGACCAGCAGGCGCTCGGTGGCTGTGACATCGAGACGGTCGAGGCTCAGGCGCCCGGGGACACATACCCCGCGCACGGACACCAGGGTGCCCTGTGCCGACGGCCCGGCCAGTGAGGTGTACCGGAAGCGCAACGGTGGCGGCGGTTCGCCGATCCGGTTGCGCTCCAGTTCGTCGAGCCGTCGGGTGGCGTTGCGGACCCGTCGCGCGATCTGGCTCTGCACGCGGCCGGCCCGCACGCCGTACCCCATCTTCTCGTTGTCCCGCATCCCGCGGTCCGGTGCGACCATGCGCGCGGTCACATCGGCCGAGCGCCGCAGCGCTTCCCACTCCTGCTGCTCCTCGGCGTGACGCCGTTCCCAGCGCGCCCGGTCGGCCCGTTTCCCGTCCAGATAGGCGGTGTAGCCGCCGCCGTACCGTACGGGCCCGTCGACGGCCGGATCGAGGTCGATCAGATCCGTGCAGACCGCGTCGAGGAAGGCACGGTCGTGGCTGGCGATCACCACCGGCCCCGGCATGCCGCGCAGTTGCCCCTCCACGAAGGCGGCGGCCTCGTCGTCGAGGTGGTTGGTCGGCTCGTCCAGCAGCAGGACCGAGGGCCGCCGCACCAGCAGCGCGGCGAGTGCGAGGCGGCCGCGCTGCCCGCCCGAGAGCGATCCGAGCGTCCGCCCGTGCGGCAGCGTCGCGAGGCCGAGGCCCGTGAGCAGGATCGCGGCGCGACGGTCGGCGTCCCAGGTCTCGCGCTCCTCCGCCTGTTCGAGCCGCGTGCCGTACGCCTCCAGGAGCGCGGCGTGGTCCGGGGAGCTCTGCGGGGTGGCGGCGAGCAGGCCGGAGAGCCGGTCGAGTTCCGCCAGATCCGCCCGGGCCTCGCGGAGGGCGTCATCCAGTACGTCGGCGATGGTCGCCCCGGAGGCGAACTCCATCTCCTGGTGCAGGAAGCCCACGTCGGCGGGCCGGGTCACATGACCGGAGTCCGGTTCGTCCGCTCCGGCGAGGAGCCGCAGCAGGGTCGACTTGCCGACGCCGTTCTCCCCGATCAGGCCGATGCGGTGGCCGGGTGACGCGGTGAGTGACACCCCGTCGATGACGCGCCGCGCACCGAAGGTGCGGACGAGTTCGTGAGCGAGCAGGGCGGGCGGGGGCATGGGGTTGCTCATCGTTGCCTCCAACGTGGGTGGTGGTCGGCCCGCCGGGCGTTCGGCCTCGGGCGCGGGCCAGGACGGCACGTCAGAGGGTCACGACTGCGGGGGTCCGGTCTCCGCCAGCTTCCCGTCCGCCAGCCGCAGCCACCGGTCCACACCGATCCGTTCGAGGAACCGCTCGTCGTGGCTGACGACCACGAACGCCCCCCGGTAGGAGCCCAGCGCGCTCTCCAGCTGACCGGCGCTGACCAGGTCGAGGTTGTTGGTCGGCTCGTCCAGAAGCAGCAGTTGCGGGGCAGGCTCCGCGCACAGGACGCAGGCAAGGGTGGCCCGCAGCCGTTCGCCGCCGGACAGTACCGCGACGGGCAGGTGGGCACGGTCGCCGCGGAAGAGGAAGCGCGCGAGCAGGTTCATCCGCTCCGCCTCCGACCGGTGCGGGGCGAACGCGGCGAAGTTCTCGGCCACGGTGCGGTCGAGGTCGAGCAGATCCAGGCGTTGCGAGAGGTAGGCGATCCGTCCGTCCGCTCGCCTGATCTCCCCGCAGTCCAGCGGGAGATCGCCGTTGATCAGGCGCAGCAGGGTGCTCTTGCCCGCGCCGTTGGGCCCGGTGAGCGCGATGCGCTCGGGGCCCCGGATCGTCAGGTCGACGCCCTGGCCGGCGAACTGCTCCCGGTCGCCGTGGCGGACCCGCATCCGTTCACCGAGCAGGACGGTGCGCCCGGCGGGGACGTCGGTGTCCGGGAGGTCCAGGGTGATGCGCTGTTCGTCGCGTACGGCGCGTCCCGCCTCGTCCAGCCGGGCCTTGGCCTCACCGACCCGGGCGGCGTGCGTCTGACCGGCCCGGCCCGCCGACTCCTGGGCGCCGCGCTTCATGTTTCCTGCGAAGATGCGCGGCAGGCCCGCGTTCTTGAGGTTGCGGGCCGCGTTGCTCGCACGGCGGTCGGCACGCTCACGGGCCTGTTGCAGCTCCCGCTTCTCCCGCTTCAGCTCCTGCTCGGCGTTGCGGACGTTCTTCTCGGCGACTTCCTGCTCGGCCCGGACCGCCTCCTCGTACGCCGTGAAATTGCCTCCGTACAGGCGGAGTTCGCCCGGGTTCAGCTCGGCGATGCGGTCCATGCGGTCGAGCAGCGCCCGGTCGTGGCTGACGAGCAGCAGGGTACCGTTCCACGCCTCCAGTGTGTCGTGGAGTGTGCGGCGCGCGTCGAGGTCCAGGTTGTTGGTCGGTTCGTCGAGCAGCAGAACGTCCGGCCGCTTCAGCAGCTGGGCGGCCAGACCGAGCGACACGACCTGACCGCCGCTGAGCGTGCCGGTGCTGCGGTCGAGGGGGATGTCGGCCAGCCCGAGGCGGTCCAGTTGGGCGCGGGTGCGTTCCTCGATGTCCCAGTCGTCGCCGATGACCGCGAAGTGATCCTCGTCCACGTCGCCGGACTCGACGGCGTCCAGCGCGCGGATCACCGCGTCGACACCCAGGACCTCGGCCACCGACAGATTGCCGGTCAGGGGGAGGCTCTGCGGGAGATAGCCGAGTGTGCCGCCCACGGAGACGGATCCGGCGGCGGGGCGCAGTTCCCCGGCGATCAGCTTGAGCAGGGTGCTCTTGCCGGATCCGTTGGGTGCGACGAGGCCGGTACGGCCGGTGCCCACGGTGAAGGACAGGTCGGTGAAGACGGGGGTGTCGTCGGGCCAGGAGAAGGAGAGGCTGGAGCAGACGATGGAAGCGTCGGACATGTGGAAGACCTCGCGTGTGAGTCCGGGATCGGCACAGACTGCCGCCCCGAAGGAGTGGCTGAAAGGGAACAACGACATGGCCACTGCGCGACGGCGCCCCTGGGCGCCCGCGGTGGCCGGTCAGCTCCGGGTATCACCCGGAGATGTCGTCGTCGCCTGCCATGTCTGGTCTCCTCGTTACACACTGATCGGCCTGTCGATCTTAGCAAACGTGAGGGTCCGCCTCTGTGCGGGCGGGATCGGGCAGCGGAGGTACGGGACTCACCCTCCGCTCCGCCGGCGCGCTGCTGACCTCCGCCCGGCCGTGTCACATCGCCGGGACCCGTACGTACCGTTCGGTGATGTGCAGGTCGGCCTCGATGCGGCCGGCAGCCGCGCGCAGCTGGGGCAGCACGTCCGTGACGCACTCCGCCAGGGTGCGGCTGCTGCTGTGCATGGCCACGTTGACCGCCGCCACGACCGTGCCGCGACGGTCGTGGACGGGGACGGCGACCGAACGCAGGCCGACCTCCAGTTCCTCGTCGACCAGTGCGTAGCCGTCCGCCCGCACGCGGTCCAGAGTGGCGCGGAGCTCGTCCCGGCGGATGACGGTGTACGGGGTCAGGGCGTGCGCTTCCGTCCGGGCGAGGCGGTCTTCGCGCTCCGCCGGCGCCAGTGCGGCCAGCAGGACGCGGCCCATCGAGGTCGCGTGCGCGGGAAACCGCGTTCCGACGGTGATGTTGACGTTCATGATGCGCCGGGTCGCCACGCGCCCCGTGTACTGGATGTCGTCGCCGGTGAGGACGGCGAGCGAGGACGAGTCCCGGACCTGCCCGGTCAGCGCGGCAAGATGGGGCCGGGCGATCTGCGGCAGCGTCGTGAGGGACAACGGCGGGTAGCCGAGGGCCAGTACGCGCGGTGTGATGTGGTGAGCCCGGCCCTGTGCCGTGATGTAACCGAGGTACTCCAGAGTGATCAGGGCCCGCCGGGCCGTGGCCCTGGCGAGCCCGGTGGCGCGGGCGACATCGGCCAGTGTCAGTGCGTCCTGGCCCGCGCCGAAGGCGGCGAGCACCGTCAGGCCCCGGGCCAGCGACTCGATGAACTCGCGTCCCAGCTCCTGTTTCGACGCCCCGGTCCAGGAGGCCAGCGCGATGGGGGAGTCAGGGGTGACGGCGGGCGGTGCCTGCCGGAGGTCCCGCTCCATGGCCTCGGCGGCCGTCAGCACCCTGGGCAGCAGAGTGTCGCGCAGAGAGGCCGCGGTGTGCCGGCTGGTGTGGCTCACGACGCTGACGAGGCACGCCACTTCACCTCCGGGCGCGCGGACCGGCACGGCCAGGGCGACGAGACCCGGCTCGATCAACTGGTCGTCCAGGGCCCAGCCGTCGTGGTGCGCCCGCTGCGCACGTACGGCGAACTCCGCCTCGTCCGAGGGCGAGCGCGGGGGAACGGCGGGGAAGGCCAGGCCCTCCGGGTCCGCGGCCCGGTGTTCACGCCAGCGCTGCCATTCCCGCTCGTCCCAGCCGGCGGCCAACAGCGGTCCGGGAGCCGTGCGTTCGGCGGGCAGCAGGTCACCGATCCGGAAACTCAGCGACATCGCGCGGCGACGGGTGGCCTGATGGATGAAGCGGATGCCGTCTCCGTCGCCGACCGCGAGGGACACCGACTCGTCGAGCTCGTCGGCCAGCGCGTCGGCGCGCCCGCCGAGCAGCGAAGGGAGCCGGATCGCGGAGAGACAGGCGTTGCCCAGCTCCATCAGGCGGGGGGCGAGGATGACATCACGGCCGTCCACGCGTACGTACTCCATGCGGGCCAGGGTCGCGGTGATCCGGTCGACAGTGGACCGGGCCAGGCCGGTGGCGCGCTCGATGGCGCTCAAGCTCATCGTCCCGCCCTCGTCGGTGAGCCGGCGCAGGACCGCGATGCCGCGCATGAGCGGGGCGACGGCTTCGGCCGGCGCCGGCGTCGCGGTCTGCTGGAGCGTGTGGGTCGGTGGCATGGGCTCTCCGTCGTGCGTCGTGGGGACACAGTAATGAATAGCGGCAGGTGAGGGGCGGTCCGACCGGCAGAGGCCGGCCGCCGACCGTTGACAGGTATCCGGGCGGGCGGCAGACTCCGTGGCAAGAATAGTGAACGAAACTTCACTCTGCGAACAAAAGAGGGACGTTCCCATGGACAAGGTGGTCGCCTCCGCCGCGCAAGCGGTGGCCGACGTGCCGGACGGCGCCTCGGTCGCGGTGGGCGGATTCGGACTCAGCGGTGTCCCCGACGCGCTGATCGCCGCCCTCCACGAACGGGGGACCGGCGGCCTGCGCGTCGTCTCCAACAACTGCGGCGCGCAGGACTCCGGGCTCGCGGTCCTGTTGGCCGCGGGCCGGATCAGCCGGGTCACCGGCTCGTACATCGGCGGCAACAAGGAGTTCGGCCGCCAGTACCTGGCAGGCGAGCTGGAGCTCGAACTCATCCCGCAGGGCACCCTCGCCGAGCGCCTGCGCGCCGGCGGCTCGGGCATCCCCGCGTTCTACACCCCCGCCGGGGTCGGCACCCTGGTCGCCGACGGCGGGATGCCCTGGCGCTACGACGGGAACGGTGGCGTCGCCGTCAGCTCCCCGGCCAAGGAGGTACGCGACTTCGACGGCACCCCCCACGTCCTGGAGCACGGCATCCGCACGGACTTCGCCCTCGTCAGGGCGGCCCGGGGAGACCGGCACGGAAACCTCGTCTTCAACAAGGCGTCCCGCAACTTCAACCCGCTCGCCGCCATGGCCGGCCGCATCACGATCGCCGAGGTCGAGGAACTGGTCGAGCCCGGCGAGATCGACCCCGACCACGTCCACCTGCCCGGCATCTTCGTCCGGCGCGTGGTCGCGCTGACCCCGGAGCAGGCCGCCGACAAGAGGATCGAGCAGCGCACCGTGACACCACGGATCACCCCGGACGAGGACGGTCACCGATGAGCTGGAACCGCCAGGAGATGGCGGCCCGCGCGGCCGCCGAGCTGCGCGACGGCGAGTACGTCAACCTGGGCATCGGCCTGCCGACGCTCATCCCCAACCACCTGCCCGAGGGCGTGCACGTCGTGCTCGAATCCGAGAACGGCATCCTGGGCACCGGCCCGTTCCCCTACGACGAGGACGTCGACCCCGACCTGATCAACGCGGGCAAGGAGACGGTCACCGTCCTGCCGGGGGCCTCGTTCTTCGACTCGGCGCTCTCCTTCGGCATGATCCGCGGCGGACACATCGACACGGCCGTGCTCGGCGCCATGCAGGTGTCCGCCCGGGGCGACCTCGCCAACTGGGCCGTCCCCGGCAAGCTCGTGACCGGGATCGGGGGCGCCATGGATCTCGTGCACGGTGCCCGCCGGGTCATCGTGACTATGACCCATACCGCCAAGGACGGCAGCCCGAAGATCGTCGAGGAGTGCACCCTGCCGCTCACCGGCCGGGGCTGCGTCCACCGGATCATCACCGATCTGGCCGTGCTCGATGTGACGCCCGACGGACTCGTCCTGGCGGAGACCGCACCGGGCGTCGACGCCGCCGAGGTACTCGCCCGTACCGCCGCCCCCGTTCGCGTCGGCGCGCCGCACAGGCCGTGAGCCCCGGTCGCCCCGCGCCCGCAGCCGTGCGGTGAGACGACCCGCCGCCGGGACCACGCCGTGAGAGGTCCCGCGCACGGCCGCACCGTGCACCGGCGTCCGGCCGGCAGCAGCCGCCCCCGTACCGCACAGGAAGGACCGACACCATGACCACTCCACCCGCCCCGGCCGCCCCCCGCGCACTCGGCCAGGCCGACATCAGCGCCGAGATCACCGCGGCGCGCGAGGACTACGCCACGTCACTCGCCGGTGGTGCACCCGTGCGCCCGCACCCCGCCCGGGACTACGCCCCCTACCGCAGCAGCGTCCTGCGGCACCCCAAGCAGCCGTTGATACCGGTGGGCGGCGACCCGGAGGCCGTCGAGCTGTCGGGCCCCGTCTTCGGCGTCACCGACATCACCGAACTCGACCACGACCTCACCCGGCAGCACCACGGCGAACCCCTGGGCGAGCGGATCACGGTCACCGGCCGGGTCCTCGACCGGTCGGGCCGTCCCGTGCGCGGCCAGCTCGTCGAGATCTGGCAGGCCAACGCGTCGGGCCGTTACGCCCACCTGCGCGACCAGCACCCCGCGCCCATCGACCCGAACTTCACCGGCGTCGGCCGCTGCCTGACCGACGATCAGGGCGGGTACTCCTTCACCACCGTCAGGCCGGGCGCCTACCCCTGGCGCAATCACACCAACGCCTGGCGTCCCGCACACATCCACTTCTCGTTGTTCGGGGACGCGTTCACCCAGCGTCTGATCACCCAGATGTACTTCCCGGGCGACCCGCTCTTCGCCTACGACCCGATCCTCCAGTCCGTCACCGACGACAGCGCGCGGGGCCGGCTCGTCGCGGCGTACGACCACGACCTGTCCACCCCCGAATGGTCACTCGGCTACCGCTGGGACATCGTCCTGGACGGACCGTCCGCCACCTGGATCGAGGAGGGCCGCTGATGTCCGCCGCCACGCACGCCACCGGACCCGCTTCGGCAGCCGACCCCGCTCCCGTTCCGGGCGCCGCCTCCGCGGCCGGGGGGCTGCTGCCCACCCCGTCCCAGACCGTCGGACCCTTCTACGGCTACGCGCTGCCCTTCGCCGGCGGCGGCGACATCGCACCCGCCGGCCGCCCCGGCACCGTCGTCCTGCACGGCTACGTTTTCGACGGAGCCGGTGAACCGGTGCCCGACGCCCTCATCGAGGTGTGGCAGCCCGCACCCGACGGCTCCCGGCACGGGGCCCCCGGTTCCCTGCGCCGTGACCCCGTCACCGGTACGGTCATCGGCCGCCACGGAGTCGGCTTCACCGGTTTCGGCCGGGTGGCGACGGACGCCGACGGTCATTACACCGTCACGACGCTGCCACCAGGCGGAGCCCCGTACCTCGCGCTCATCGTCTTCGCCCGGGGGCTGACCCACCACCTGCACACCCGCGCCTATCTGCACGACGCCGCAGGTCTCGCCGGGGACCGGCTGCTCGCCGGGCTTCCCGAGGAGCGGAGGGCCACACTCCTCACCACGCCGGAGCACACCGGCGTCCACCGATTCGACATCCGTCTGCAGTACGACGGCGTACATGAGGAGACGGTCTTCCTTGACTTCGGCTGACGCGGTCACTTCGGCCGACGTGGCCGCCCACTCGGGCCGCGCGGCGGCTTCCGCCTGCCCGGCGGCGGACGTCGGCCTGCTGGCACCGGTCCGCGCCGGAACCGGGGTCGAGAACGTGACGGGTGACGCGGCATACGTACGTGCGCTGCTCGCCGCCGAGACGGCGCTCGTCCGGGTCCAGGAATCGCTCGGCCACGCTCCGGCCGGCGCGGCGGAGGCCGTCGAGTCGGCAGCGGCCGACACCGCCAGGTTCGACGCGCGCGGCCTGGCGCTGCGCGCCCGGTCGGGCGGCAACCCGGTCATCCCGCTGGTCGCCGACCTGACGGCCGTCGTCGCCGAACAGTCCCCGGAGGCCGCCGCTCACGTCCACCGGGGCGCGACGAGTCAGGACATCCTCGACACCGCCGCCATGCTGGTGGCGTCCGAGGCCCTGCGCCTGACCCTCGCCGACCTGGACCGAGCCGCCACCGCCCTGGCGCGCACCGCCGCCGAACACCGTGACACACCGATGGCGGGCCGCACCCTCACCCAGCACGCCGTGCCGACCACCTTCGGTCTCAAGGTGGCGGGCTGGCGCGCCCTCGTCCTCGACGCCCGCGACCGGCTCGCCACGGTCCGGCAGGCTCTCCCGGTCCAACTGGGAGGTGCGGCGGGCACGTTGGCGGCGTTCGCGGCCTTCGCTGAGCCCGGCGCTCCGTGCCATGCCGCGGACGGAGCCGGCGACGGGGAGGGACACGCCGGGGGCGACGCGCAGGATGCCGGTGCGCGTCTCGTCGAGGCGTACGCCACCGCTACCGGACTCGCCGCCCCCACGCTGCCCTGGCACACCTTGCGCACCCCGGTCGCCGACCTCGGCGGAGCGCTGGCCTTCACCGCCGGGGCACTCGGTAAATTCGCCGCGGATGTCCTCGTCCTCTCCCGGACCGAGATCGGCGAGGTCTCCGAGGGCACCGGCGGCCCGTCGTCCGCGATGCCGCACAAGGCCAATCCGGTCCGCGCCGTCCTCATCGCAGCCGCCGCCCGCCAGGTACCCGCCCTTGCGGGGATCCTCTACGGTGCGCTCGCCGCCGAGGACGAACGCCCGCCCGGCGCGTGGCACGCCGAGTGGCAGCCCCTGCGCGAGGCGCTGCGAGCCGTTGGGGGAGCCGCCGACGAAGCGGCCACCCTGGCCGAAGGGCTGCGTGTCCACCCCAGGCGCATGCGTGAGAACCTCGACGCGACCGGCGGGCTGATCGTCAGCGAACGGCTCGGCGCGGTCCTCTCGGCCAGGGTCGGACGGTCCGCCGCCCGCACGGCGGTGACCGACGGCGCCGCCCGCGCGGCCCGTGAGGGCATCCGGCTCCACGAGGCCCTGGCTCATGACCCCGCCCTGGCGGGCGTGGTGACGCCGGACGAACTGAGGACCCTCACCGACCCGTCCGGCTACACCGGGGCAGCCGGGCTCCTCGTCGACCGCGCGCTGCGCCGCCGCGGCGAGGGGACCGCCGCGGAATGACGCGCAGACCGCACACAACGAACCCGGTACGCATCGGCCGCCCTGCGGCACCGCACCCGCACCGTGCACGTACGGCGGCAGCCGGGCACCCCTCACCACCGTCCACGGCCGGTCCAGGAGCACCATGACCACCTCGCACACACCCGACGCCCCCACCGCGCGGCTTCTCCACCACCGGGTGGACGGCCCCCTCTCCGGCCTGCCGCTCATCCTCGGACCTTCCCTCGGCACCGCACTCTCCGTGTGGGACGCACAGACCGCCGCACTGGCCCGCGATCACCGGGTGGTCCGCTGGGACCTGCCCGGACACGGCTCGACCCCCGCCGCACTGCTCCCCGAAGGCAGCGGCGTCGCCGAACTGGGCCGGCAAGTGCTCCGCCTCGCCGACGCCCTCGGCATCGACCGGTTCGCGTACGCCGGCATATCCCTCGGCGGAGCGGTCGGGGCCTGGCTGGCCGTCCACCACCCCGACCGGATCAGCTCGCTCGCGCTCGTGTGCTCCTCGGCGCGCTTCGGTGATCCGAGAGCCTGGCAGGAACGCGCCGCCCTGGTACGGGCCGAAGGCATCGGCCCGGTGGCCGGCACCGCTGCGGGCCGCTGGTTCACCGCGGACTTCGCCGACAGCCCGGCGGCCCGTGCGGTACTGGCAGACCTGCGCGACGTCGACCCTCACGCGTACGCCTCGCTGTGCGACGCCCTCGCCGCGTACGACCTGCGCGGTGAGCTGGCGGGCATCACCGCCCCCACGCTCGTCGTCGCGGGCCGCGACGATCCCGCGACCCCCGTCGCCCACGCCCGCGAACTGGCCGACACGATCCCCGGCTCGACGCTGGTCGAACTCCCGCACGCCTCCCACCTGGCCAACGTCGAACGGCCCGCCCCCGTACGGGCAGCGCTGCTGAACCACCTCGCGGCCGGGACCGAGGCCGCCACCGACGACGCGTCCCGCCACACCGCCGGGCTCGCCGTGCGCCGCGCCGTCCTCGGCGACGCGCATGTCGACCGGGCCGTCGCCAGGGCCACGCCCTTCACCGCCGTGTTCCAGGACTTCATCACCCGCTACGCGTGGGGCGAGGTGTGGACCAGGCCCGGTCTCGACCAGCGGACCCGGCGCTGCCTCACCCTCACCGCCCTGGTGGCACTCGGCCACCACGAGGAACTGGCCATGCACCTGCGGGCCGCGCTCAGCAGCGGCGACCTCACCCCCGAGGACGTCCAGGAGGTCCTGCTCCAGGCAGCCGTCTACTGCGGAGTCCCGGCAGCCAACGCCGCGTTCGCCGCCGCGGACCGGATCCTCACCGACATCACTCACGCAGCCAAGGAGAAGTAGCCCATGCACACGACCGTAGGCATCATCGGCGGCGGACCGGCGGGACTCCTCCTTGCCCGCCTGCTGCACCGCGCGGGTGTCGAGTGCGTGGTCCTGGAGAGCCGCGACCGCGCGTACGTCGAACAGCGTCAGCGCGCCGGCATTCTCGAACAGTCCACCGTCGACGCGCTCCGCGAGGCCGGCGCCGCCGAGCGCCTCGATGCCGAGGGCCTGGTGCACGACGGTATCGAGCTACGCTGGGAGGGCCGTGCCCACCGCGTCGACTTCCCCTCGCTCACCGGCGGCCGCCGGGTGTGGGTCTATGCCCAGACCGAAGTCGTCAAGGACCTCATAGCCCTGCAACTGGCGGACGGCGCACCGCTGCTCTTCGGTGCCGAGGTCACCTCGGTGGAGGGGGCCGACACCGGCCGGCCGGCCATCCACTACACGCGCGAGGGCCGCGACACGGTGCTCACCTGCGACTACGTGGTGGGCTGCGACGGATTCCACGGGGTCGCACGGGCCGCGATCCCTGCCGGGGCGCAGCGTACGTACGACCGGGTGTACCCGTACTCCTGGCTGGGGATCCTGGCCGACGTACCGCCGTCCTGCGACGAACTGATCTACGCGCACTCGCCGCGCGGCTTCGCCCTGCACAGCATGCGGTCGCCCGAGGTCAGCCGGCTCTACCTCCAGGTGCCCAACGGCACCGACCCCGCCGACTGGTCCGATTCACGGATCTGGGACGAACTCGAAGCCCGCTTCGCCGTCGACGGGGACTGGACACTGCGGCGCGGCCCGATCACCTCGAAGTCCGTGCTGCCGATGCGCAGTTCCGTCACCGAACCCATGCGGTACGGCCGCGTCCTGCTCGCCGGGGACGCCGCCCACATCGTGCCGCCCACCGGGGCGAAGGGGCTCAACCTGGCGGCGGCCGACGTCGTCGTGCTGGCCCGTGCCCTGGTGCGCCGGCAGACGACCGGCTCCTCCGACCTGCTGGACGCGTACTCCGACACCTGCCTGAGCCGGGTGTGGCGGGCCGAGCACTTCTCGTACTTCATGACCACCACGCTCCACACCGACCCGGAGCAGAGCGGATTCGACACCCGGTTGCAGGTCTCGCAGCTGGACCGGATCGCCGCCTCCCCGCACGCCGCCGCCGAACTCGCACAGAACTACGCGGGCCTGCCCCTGCCGTAGGCGCGGCCACCCGGCAGCCTCAACGGGCGCTCCCTCCGCTCACGACCTCAGATGCGTCCACCCAGGATCCTCTGAGCGGACGTGCCTACCGTCCGGCCGAAACGGCCCACTCGCGTGGGGCCCATGTGCCGGCCTCGCCCCACCACCAGGACCGGTCCGGTACTCACCGTCGCACACACGCCGGGCCCCCTCCTGGGCGTCCGAGGCGATCCAGTGCGCGTAGCCGCCCCGGCCGCCCGCTTCCACGGGCCGTCCGGGTGGCCCTCGCCCGCCGGATGCCATGTGCCGTTGTACCCGGCCACCGGGAACGCCCCGGTGGGCGACGCCGCAGCGCCGGCCACCGGGACCGGTGCCGCACCGCGCGGGGTGGACCCGCTCACACGGCCCCCTGGGCGACCGAGGCCGTCGAGGCGCCGGAAGCGATACCGAAGGACGGGTCGGGCACCGCCTCGGGGCTGATGAGCGTGGAGGAGCGGCCGTCGGTGCCGACGGGGACGTCACCGTCGATGGTCACGCGCCGCAGCTTGCGCTCGTGGGTGTCGGAGTCGTCCACGCCGTAGTGCTGGGTGGCGCGGTTGTCCCAGATGGCGACGTCGCCCACCTGCCAGTCCCAGCGCACCGTGTTCTCCGGGCGCTCGATGTGGGACTGGAACAGATTGACGAGTGCCCGGGAGTCGCTCCCCGTCAGCCCGCTGATCCGCTGGACGAAGTTACCGAGAAGCAGGACGCGTTCACCGGTCTCGGGGTGGACGCGGACCACCGGGTGCTCGGTGAGGAACTTCGTCGAGGTGAACACCTCCCGGTACTTGGCGAGCGCCTCCGGCGGGGCGGTCGGCCGCAGCGCCACATAGTCGTAGTCGTTGGAGTGGACGGCCCGCAGGCCGTCGGCCAGGGTGCGCAGCTGTTCCGGCAGTTCGGCGTAGGCGGCGGCGGTGTTGGACCACAGGGTGTTGCCGCCGTACGGCGGGATGACGACGGCGCGCAGGATGGAGAAGGCCGGGTAGGCGGGGACGAACGTGACATCGGTGTGCCACTGGTTGGCCCGGCCGCCGTGGTCGGAGTCGATGCCCAGCGAGTAGCGGCCGTCGGCGGACGGAACCGTCGGGTGGGCGACCGGGGTGCCGAGCAGCCGCCCGAACGCCTCGTGGCTGTCCTCGTCCAGATGGTCCTGACCGCGGAAGAAGACGACCTTGTTGGCCAGCAGCGCGGACCGGACGGCCGCCACGGTCTCGGGCGCGAGATCTCCGCCGAGGCGGACCCCGGAGATGACGGCGCCGATGCGGCCGCCGAGCTTCTGGACAGTAAGGGCGGGTGCGGGGGCGGTGGTTGTGGAGGTCATGGCAGATTCCTTTCGAGGACGAGCTCGTGCCGCCGGCCGATCGTGAGGCTCGGACAACGGCACATTGATTAATTCGGGAGAGGAATTAATGGGGGCGTGTGGCGCCCGCAGGCGGATGGTTGGTGCCGTCCGGCAGCGGAGGCGGGACGGAGAGCCGTCCGGCGTACGGTGCGAAGCAGCCTGGTCAGGCGGCGGTACAGCGGCCCGGACACACGGGCGGCATTGCGGTGCGGCCGGCGCGGGCGGGCCGCGCATCGGTAACGGCCGTCGCGAACATGTTCTGGAGACTCGCAGCGCCCCGCGGCGTACGTCAAGCGCGACCAGGTGCCCCGCAGGGCGTCGGGCAGTGGTTCAATCGGCGCCTGCACGGGGCTCGCGCCCCCTCCGGACAAGCACCGTTGAACCGCCTCTGAACTGCGATTTTCCTTGCCGGTCGGGAGGGGGTGCGAGCCCCGGTCCGGTGCCGGGCGCCCGCCCGGAGACGAATTCACGCCGCCGTAACGTTGCGACCGCTCCCGTGTCGCAGGACCCGAGGAAGACCTCCATGACACCAGAGCAAGGCCCCACGGCGACTGCCCCGCATGTCTTCCGGGCGACCGGTGACGGCCGGCGCGAGGCCAACGCCGCCACGGTGCTGCGCACCGTGCTCGACCACGGGCCGGTCGCGCGCCGGACGATCGCCGGTCTGTCGGGGCTCAGCCCGGCCGCCGTGTCCCGCCAGTGCACCGACCTCGTAGGGCTCGGTCTGGTGCGGGAGTTGCCCGAACTGGTGGCGAGCGGCGGAGTCGGCAGGCCTCAGATCCCCGTCGATCTCCACACCGGGGAGAGCGGGGGGCCGGTCACGGCCGGAGTCCACATCGGCGTACCCGTTTCGACTTTCGGCCTGCTGGACCTGCGCGGACGGCTGCTGGCCCGCCGCGCCCTCCCGCACGACGCCGTCGCGCCGGACGAGCTGCCGCTCCGGATCGCCCAGGGGCTGCGCGCGTTTCTCGGTGACGTGGGGCGCGGACGGCGTCTGCTGGGTGTGGGCGCGGCACTCGGAGGCTGGGTGGATCCGGTCACGGGCACCGCCGTGAGGCATGACGCGCTCGGCTGGCACCAGCGGCCGCTGGCCGCCGAACTCGCCCGCGGACTGGGCGGTATCGAGGTGCGGATCGACAACCACGCCCGCGCCGTCGCGCAGTCGGAGATCCTCTTCGGGCGGCCCGCGGCGCGCCGCAGCCTGGTCCACCTCTTCATCGGCAACGTGGTCGACGCCGCGCTCGGTATCGCCGGAGTGGTTCACCAGGGGCCGGGCTCCGGAGCCGGTGATGTGGCGCATCTGCCCGTGCCCGACTCCACGGCCGTCTGCCCCTGCGGGCGGTCCGGCTGCCTGGAGGCGACCGCCTCCAACACCGCCGTCGCCCGGACCGCCGTGCGCCGAGGGATCGTGCCCGAGCCGGACACGTTCCTGGTGGTGGACGCCGCGGCGGCCGGCGACCGGCGCGCGGACCGGCTGCTGCGCGAACGGGCCCGTGCGGTCGGCCGGGCGACGGCCCTGCTCCTGGACGTCCTCAACCCCGATCTGGTCGTGGTCACCGAACATTCCAGCCTGGTCAATCCGGAATACCTGGAGGAGATCCGGGGAGCGGCGGTGGACCATTCCCATGTCTGCCGGGATCCCGAACGGATCGTCAGTCCGCATGCCGGTACCGCCGTCATCCCTGTCGCGGCCGGCACGGTCCTGCTGAACCCGCTGTTCAGGAGCCCGCTGACGGGACCGGTCCGGTAGGGGACGGTGAGGGGCACGAGAGGGACCTCGTATCAGGATCCGGACAGAGCGGGTTGACCGTCCGGCGAAGCCACTGCCATATTGCTCCCGTGAACCCGGACAAGCGCCTCGTCTCCCGCAGGCATGTCGACCTCTGTCGGCAGGCCAGCGCGGTCTGTGCCGTCCGCGGCTGACCCGGCCCGTCTCTTCCCAGGTCCCCTCCCGGTGCGTGCGACGACTCGCTGACACCGCGTCGGCGGAAAGGGAACCCCGGCCGGTGCTGATTCCCCGCGGTCCCGCACGCCGTCACGGCGGGATACGCGGCACCACACCTCCCTCCGCTCCGGCCGGCACCCTGGTGGGCCGTCGGCGCTGATCCCGCACAGGCTCCCTGTGCGCCCGAACCGTGTCTCCTTCAGGTCGTACCACCTCGGCCTCAATTCCTCCCGCAGCGGAACGAACGCATGAGCGCGCCGCGCCGCATCGGTGCGCCCCGCCGCAGCCTCTCCCTCCCCGTCTCTCACCGTCACAGGCAGGCTTCGATGACCGAGCTGTACCCCTTCACGCCTCCCGGCCCCTCCCGGCGCTCCGCTCTGCGCGCCGCCGGGGGCGGCACCCTGCTTCTCGGACTGGGCCTGGCGGGCTGCCGCTCGGCTGTGTCGCAGGCCGCGTCCGAACCACAGGGCGCGAGCGCCGCGCCCCGGCGCGGCGGCGTCCTCGACGTCGCCGTCAACAGCGACTTCACTCCCGCCCTGTTGTTCTCCCAGAGCAGCCAGTCGCTCCAGCACCGGCTGATCTACAACACCCTGACCCGGTACGACGACCGGCTCAGCCCGAAGCCGGAGCTCGCCCGCTCATGGACGTACGCCAGGGACGGACGCAGCATCACGCTCCGGCTGCGCGACGACGTGACGTTCCACAGCGGCCGCGAATTCACCGCGGACGATGTGATCTTCGCGGTGAAGAACCTTCAGAACCCGGTAAGGGCAGCACAGTTGCGCGCCACAGCCGCTGCGGTCACCGGCTTCGAGAAGCGCGGCGACCATGAACTGGTGCTCAAGCTGGCCCATCCGGTGAACAACCTCTTCGACCTGTTCGAGTTCATGATCATCGCTGACTCGGAGACGGTCGAGGACGCCGTCACCGGAAAGAAGCTCATCGGCACCGGCCCGTTCGAGCTGAAGAAGTGGAGCCCCGGCTCCGGCCTGAGCCTGACCAGGAACACCGCGTACTGGCAACCGGGCCGGCCCTATCTCGACGGTGTCGAACTGCGCGTCATTCCCCAGGCCGACGCCCTGATCTCGTCCCTGCGCTCCGGCCAGTCCCAGCTCTCCTTCAACGTGCCGGGCAAGAGCCTCGGCGTCCTCAAGAGCGATCCGCACCTCACCATCAGCGACTACGACACGGGCGGCGGCGCCGTCTACCTCGGGGTGAACACCACCATCGCCCCGCTGGACAACCGGACCGTGCGCCAGGCCCTCGCCTGGGCCGTCGACCGCGACCGGCTGCTCGCGCAGACCCTCGGCGGCTACGGCCTCGCCTCGGCCTCCCCCTGGCCCAGATCGTCTCCCGCCTTCACCGAGGCGCACCGCACCCACTACTCCCACAACCCCGCCAAGGCCAGAGAACTGCTGAAGTCCGCCGGGCACACCGAGCTGGAGCTGCCGCTGCTGCACCTCGCACTGCCCGGCGAGACCGCGATCGCCGAATCCCTCCAGTACGACCTCGGACAGGTGGGCGTCCGCGTCACCCTCCAGCCCACCGACCCGGCCACCGGACAGAAGAAGCTGATCTCCCAGGGCATGCCGGCCCTGTGGACCATGGGACACGGCTTCGCCCAGGTCCAGCCCTCGACCCTGGCGGTCAGCGCCTATCCGTTCAACGAGGCGAAGAACACCTCCGAGTACCGGTCGGCCGAGTACACCGAGGTGGTGCAGGAGGCCTGGACCAAGCCCGAGCCGAGCACGGCCGAGGCCAACGCCCAGCACGAGAAGATCTCCTCCATCCTGCTCGACGAGGCCTTCCTCATCGACCTCGTCGTCCGAGGACAGGTCCAGGTCGCCGCCGGCCGGCTGCACGGCGTCACCCTGAACAAGTTCGCCTATCTCAACCTCGACAACGCCTACCTGGTGTGACATGCGCGGCTATCTGATCCGGCGGCTGCCGTCGGCCCTCCTCGTCCTGATCGCCGCCTCGTTCCTGATCTTCACCATCCTGCGGCTCGTCCCCGGTGACCCGGCCACCACCCTCGCGGGCCCCGACGCGGACGCGGCGACCGTCGCCGCGATCCGGGACCGGCTCGGCCTCGACGCGCCCCTGCTCTCCCAGTACGCCCACTGGATCGGCTCGCTGCTGACGGGAGACCTCGGCCCCTCGTACGCGATCGGCGGCCGGACCGCCGACCTGATCCGGGACGGGCTCGGCGCAACCACCGAACTCACCCTGGCCGCACTCCTGTTCGTGACCGTCCTCGGTACGGCCTTCGGCGTGCTCGGCGCCACCGCCCGCAGCCGCTGGATCCGTGCCGCGGTCCGAGTGACCACGACCGCCGCCCTGGCCGTGCCGCCCTTCGTCAGCGGGGTGCTGCTCGTGCTGCTGTTCGCCGTGATCCTCGGCGTACTGCCGCCGGGCGGCCGGATTGCCTTCCTGACCGCACCCGATCTCGCCGCGCAGTACCTGCTGCTGCCCGCGCTCTGCCTGGCCCTGCCCAGCGCCGCCGTACTCGGCCGCTACCTCAAGGACGGCATCGAACGAGCGCTCGCCGAGGACTGCATCCGCACCGCGACCGCCGCCGGCATCGCTCCGCGCCGGCTGCTGTGGCGCCACGCCCTGCCGAACGCCCTCCCGCCCGTCGTCACCCTGCTCGGCATGCAGGTGGGACACCTCCTCGGCGGAGCCGTACTCGTCGAGGCGATCTTCGCCTGGCCGGGTCTCGGCCGGCTCGCCGAGCAGGGCCTCCAGCGCCGGGACTACCCCGTCGTCCAGGACCTCCTGCTGCTCCTGGTCGCCGTCTTCGTCCTCGTCCAGCTGCTCACCGACCTCGTGTACGCCTGGCTCGACCCCCGGATCAGGTGGGAGTGACACCCATGACCTCGACGACCGACCTCACCGCCGGCCCGCCCCCCGCCCCCGAGGCGCGCGACCGGACCCCCAACCGCCACCCCTACCGCGGGGCGCTGTCCACCGCCCGCGGCCGTACGGGGCTCGTCCTCGTCGGTGCGGTGATGCTCGCCGGACTGCTCGCGCCGCTGCTGGCCGGACACGGCCCCACCGAACAGAGCGGCCAGAGCCTGGCCGCCCTCGGCACCCCCGGGCATCCGCTGGGCACCGACGACCTCGGCCGTGACCTGCTCAGCCGCGTGCTCTACGGCATCCGGGCCGACCTCGGCATCATCGCGCTCGCCGTACCCCTCGGTGCCGTACTGGGCTGCCTGTTCGCCCTCGCCGCCGCCGCGCACCCGGTGGCCGACACCGTCGTCCAGCGCGTCTTCGACCTCCTTCTCGCCTTCCCGGGCCTGATCCTGGCGCTCGCCGTCACCGCGATCCTGGGACCGGGCCGCATCCCCGTCGTCCTCGTCATCGCACTTGCCGAGATCCCGGCGTTCGGACGTCTGCTGCGCGGCGGGATCCTCGTCCAGCGCGAGCGGGAGTACGTCACCGCCGCCCGGGTCGGCGGCAGCTCCGGCCGCCGGGTGCTGGTCCGGCACATCCTGCCCAACGCGGCCGACCCGCTCATCGTCCAGATCGCCGTCTCGCTGACCGTCGCCGTGTTCATCGAAGGCGCCATGAGCTTCCTCGGAGTCGGTGTACGACCGCCGGAACCCACCCTCGGAGCCGTACTCAGCCAGTCCATGCCCTATCTCGCCCAGGCCCCGAACTTCGCCGCGGGCCCCCTGATCACCGTGACCGCGCTCGTCCTCGGCCTCTCGCTGATCGCCGAGGCGCTCAACCGGGAGATACGCCGATGACCGCCCAGGAACTGCTGCAGGTCCGCGACCTCGGTGTCGAGTTCACCGCCCCCGACGGCTCGGCGCTGCGCGCCGTCCGGGGCGTCTCGTTCAGCCTGAACCGGGGCGAGCGGCTGGCCGTCGTCGGCGAGTCCGGCTCAGGCAAGTCCACTACCGCACTCGCCCTGACCCGGATGCTGCCGGGCACCGGCCGCATCACCACCGGGACGGTCCGCCTCGACGGCCGGGACCTGGCCGCCGCCACCGAGCAGGAGCTGCGCGCGGTGCGCGGAGCCCGCATCGGCATGATCTTCCAGGACCCGATGACGGCCCTCAACCCCGTCCTGACGGCCGGCCGTCACATCGAAGAGGTCCTGCGCGCGCACGGCAACCGCGACAGGGCCGCCCGCAGGGCCCGGGCCGTCGAGCTCCTGGACCGCGTCGGCATCCCCGAGCCGCACCGGCGGGCCGGCGACCATCCGCACCAGTTCTCCGGAGGCCAGCGCCAGCGGATCCTCATCGCCATGGCCCTGGCCGGAGAACCCGACATCCTGCTGGCCGACGAACCGACGACGGCGCTGGACGCCACGGTCCAGGACCGGATCCTCACCCTGCTCGCCGACCTCAACCGGGAGACCGGCACCGCTCTGGTCCTGATCACGCACAACATGGGCGTCGTCGCCCGCGCCTGCGAACGCGTCCTGGTCATGTACGGCGGCACGGTCGTCGAGGACGGGCCCACCGCCGAGGTCCTCACCCGCCCCCGCCACCCGTACACCGCAGGGCTCCTCGCCGCCGTGCCCCGCCTCTCCGCCCCGTCCGGCACCCGGCTCACCGGAATCCCCGGCAGCCCGCCCGACCTCACCCTGCTCGGTGACGGCTGCGCCTTCGCCGACCGATGCACGCTCGTCGAGGACCGGTGCCGGACGGCCGCGCCCCGGCTGGCCCGGTCGTCGGACGGCGTGCGTGTGGCCTGCCTGCCCGCCGCCGGACGCACCGAGCCGCTGCCCGCACCCGCCCCGCCCGTCCGCGTCGACCGGCCCGCCCCCGGTGCCGTCGTCCTGGAGGCCGAGGCGCTGCGCAAGACCTACAAGGGGCGCGGGCCCAGGCGGCACGCAGTTCCCGCGCTCGACGGCGTGTCGCTGACGCTGGCGGCGGGGGAGACCCTCGGCATTGTCGGTGAGTCCGGCTCCGGGAAGTCCACCCTGGCCCGGGTACTGGCGCACGCCCACGCCTCTGACGGGGGCAGCATCCGGCTGCGCGGCGAGGACGTCACCCGGCCCTCCAAGCGCGCCCTGCACGCCGTGCGCCGCCAGGTCCAGATGGTGTTCCAGGACCCGTACGCCTCGCTCAACCCCCGGATGACGGTCGGCGAGATCATCGCCGAGCCCCTGATCGCCTTCGGCCTCGGCGACCGGAACGAACGGCAGGAGCGAGTGGCGCGACTGCTGAGCAGGACCGGCCTGGACCCGGATGTCGCCGACCGGCACCCGCGCTCCTTCTCCGGCGGCCAGCGCCAGCGCATCGGCATCGCGCGGGCCCTCGCCCCCGAACCCTCCGTCCTCATCTGTGACGAACCCGTCTCCGCCCTCGACGTGTCCGTACAGGCGCAGATCGTCGGCCTGCTCACCGACCTCCAGCGTGACCTCGGCCTCGCCCTGGTCTTCATCGCCCACGACCTCGCGGTCGTCCGGCAGGTCAGTCACCGCATCGCGGTCATGCACCAGGGCCGGATCGTGGAGACCGGCAGCGCCGACGAGGTCTGCGAGCACCCCCGCGACCCGTACACCCGCGCCCTGCTGGCCGCCGCCCCCGAACCCGTACCCCCGGCGGCCCGGACCGTACGGACGCGGCGGACGGGAGCACTCGCCTGACCGCCAGCGCGAAGACCGGGCCGCACCACGCGGGCCGCGACGCCGGGCGCCGTCGTCCGAATGGCGGCGCCCGACGGGCGGGGCTAACGTCGGGGGAGTGAACGGCCACGTTCACCGACGGCCCGAGCGGCAAGCAAGCAATCCCATGACGGGTTCCCACGCGACACCCCCGCAGGCTGCCGAACCCCGGAAGACGGGGCGAGGCAGCGGGATCGCTCTACTTGTCATCTGCTCATGCCAGTTGATGGTGGTTCTCGACATCACCATCGTGAACATCGCACTCCCGCACATCCAGACCGCGCTGGGTTTCTCCACCGAGAACCTCTCCTGGGTGATCAACGCCTACACACTGACCTTCGGCGGGCTGCTCCTGCTGGGCGGGCGTCTGGGAGACATCCTCGGCCGCCGCAGAGTCTTCATGTTCGGTGTGAGCCTCTTCGTCTTCGCCTCCCTGCTCGGCGGTCTCTCCCAGGAATCGTGGCAACTGCTCGCCGCCCGCGCCCTGCAGGGTGTCGGCGGTGCCATCGCCTCACCCACCGCACTGTCGCTCATCACCACGACCTTCCGCGAAGGCCCGGCCCGCAACAGGGCGTTCGGTGTGTTCGCGGCCGTCTCGGCCGGCGGCAGTGCCATCGGACTGCTGGCGGGCGGCGTACTGGTGGAGTGGCTCGACTGGCGGTGGATCTTCTTCGTCAACGTCCCCATCGGTCTGCTGATCGTGCTCGCCACCCGCCGCTACATCCGTGAGTCGGAACGGCATCCCGGTCACTTCGACGTCGTGGGCGCACTGACGGCGACGCTCGGCATGGTGTGTCTCGTCTACGGCTTCATCCGCGCGTCCGAGGAGGGCTGGAGCGACACCCTGACTCTCGCTGCCTTCGCCGCGGCCGTGGTGCTGCTGGCGCTGTTCATCGCGATCGAGAGCCGGTCGCGCCAGCCCATCACACCCCTGTGGATGTTCCGTGACCGCAACCGCGCCGGCACCTACGGAATGATGCTCAGCCTTGCCGCGGCGATGTTCGGCATGTTCTTCTTCCTGACCCTGTTCGTCCAGAACATCCTGGACTTCAGCCCGCTGAAGACGGGCCTCGCCTTCCTGCCGATCAGCGTGATCGTCGCCGTGGGCGCCGGGTTCGCCTCCCGGCTGCTGCCCAGGTGGGGCCCGAAACCCTTCATGGTGACGGGTGCGCTCCTGGCCGCCGCGGGGCTGGGCTGGCTGACCCGGACCGACGTCCACAGCTCGTACCTGGGGAGCCTCCTGGGCCCGGTGCTGGTGTTCGGTCTCGGGATGGGACTGCAGTTCGTCTCGCTCACGCTGATGGCCGTCTCGGGGGTGGCCCCGCACGAGGCCGGTGCGGCCTCCGGCATCCTCAACACCACCCAGCAGGTGGGCGGATCGCTCGGCCTCTCCATCCTCGTCACGGTCTTCGGTACGGCGAGCCGCGACGAGGCCACCGACCAGGTGCCGAAATTCCTCGCGGAGGCGACGCCGGCCCAGCTTGCCGAATTCCGCCGTACCGGACAGCTGCCGGGAACCTGGGGGGACCAGGTCCTGGCCTCGGGCGTCTCCACCGCGTTCGTCGTCGCGGCGGTCTTCGCCGTCGTCGCGGCCCTGATCGCCCTGTTCGTCATCCAAGTGCGCCCCTCGGACGTGGAGCGCCTGCGCGGAGGCGCACCGATGCCCGGCGTGGGGGAGGCGGACGGGCAGGCGGAGAGCGGTACGGGTCCCGCGGCGGCGGGTCCGTCCGGCGAACCGCCGGGGCCGGAGAAGTGACCCCGCACCGAAGAGCTGCCAGGCCGGTTGCCTGCTCGGCACGCGCCCGAGCGCCGTCGGCGACCGACTCCGTCCGGCGCCGGGCCCCGGCTGGGCCACCCGGGCCGGAATCGACCGGGAGGTCCGTCCGCCGGGAGGTTCGTACGGCGTGCGGGGACAGCTCTCAGCGGCGAACAACAGGTTCCGGCGGAAGGGGCGGCCCCCAGTCCGGTGGCAACAGAGCCCATGAACCGTGATCCAGCCACTCCCGGAATGTGACGGGCCGGGCGCCGGCGCCATGATCCAAGGAGAGCGGGACGATCAGGTCACAGCTGGCCCGTCCGTCCCACCACACGGTGCCGGCCAGGGAGCCGGTCAGCGCCAGCAGGGTGGAGAAGCCGCAGCCGTGCTCCTGGACGACGACCGCACCGGCCGTCTTCAGGTCCTCGAACCTTTCGGTCTCGTCGAACCAGGCCCGCCAGGCCGCTCGGTACCCGGCGTCGTCGCCGAACGCCTCGGGCCTTGGCTCACGCGCCGACAGCTCGTCGTCCCTGCCGGCGTAGGAGCCGGGATGCGGGAAGGGAACGGTCAGCAACTCGCGCCGTCCCTCGTCGTTCCCCGCCCACCACCATCCGCGCCCGGTCCGCTCAAGCCGTGCGAGTGACCCGCCCGCGCTCACCTCGCGCAGATGAGCCCGGTACTCCCCGGGAAAGGACACGCCGAGTTCCTGTTCTGCCTCGGAGATCTCCGCTTCGGTGAGGGGCGAATCCGTCATGGGCCAGCTCCGGGAACTCTTACGGACGGACGGAAGGAGGGAAGGGGGACACCACCGGGGGCGTGTGGAGCCCCCATGGGCACCGGACCAAGTGATCCGCGGGGAGCGCCATGGGGGCAGTCCTCAGCCCTTGACCATGAACGGCGCCCGCAGAAGGACGGCGTCGCGCGACGAAGGCCCGACGAGGAGCTCGAACGCGCCCGGCTCGACGATCCGCCTGCCCTCGGCGTCCACCAGGCTGCAGTCGGCGACCGGCAGCTCGATGACGACCTGCCGCGACTCGCCGGGGGCCAGCGACACCTGGCGGTAGGCCTTGAGCTCCTTCTCCGCCCAGGTCACGGAGGTCACCGTGTCGCTGACGTACGCCTGCACGGTCTCCAGCACGGGGCGCCGACCGGTGTTCCGGACGACGACGCGCGCCCGCAGGGTGTCACCGGCGCCGAGGACGTCGGTGGGCACCTCGAGATCCGTGTAGGTGACTGTCGTGTAGCTGAGCCCCTCGCCGAAGACGAACGCCGGACTCTGCGTCAGATCGGCGTAGCGGGTGCCGTGCTGGCCCCGCACCTGGTTGTAGTACGTCGGCTGCTGCCCCGCATGACGTGCGAAGGAGAGGGGCAGCCGTCCGGAGGGCTCGATGAGACCGAGGGCGAGTTCGGCCACGGCCCGGCCACCGAGCATGCCCGGGTTGAAGGCGTGCACGATCGCCGCTGCGCGGTGGGCCGACGGCGGGAGTACGAGCGGCTTGGAGCTGATGACGACCACGACCAGCGGCCTGCCCGTCGCCACGAGCGCGTCGAGCAGCGCGACCTGGCCGCCGATCAGCTCCAGGGTTGCCGTGGAGCGGCCCTCACCGACGAGTTCGATGCGGTCACCCACGACCGCGACGACGTAGTCGGCGGCCTCCGCCGCGGCGACCGCCTCGGCGATCATGGCCTCGGACGGCTCGGCCGGGACGACGATCTCCGGCCGCGGCTGTCCGTCGGGGAAGAAGGCGCCCTCGGGGTCCGGCCCCACGGTCAGGATGTCCGCGCCCCGCGCGTACGTGACGTTCCAGCCGTCCGGAACCTGCTCGCGGAACCCGTCCAGCACGGTACGGATCATGGTGCGCGGCTGCCCTTCCGGCAGCCAGTCCGCCTGGCCCGACGAACCCGCCCAGTCGCCGAGCTGGGTCTGCGCGTCGTCGGCGTTGGGCCCGATGACGGCGACCGTGCGCGGTACGGATCCGGCCCCTGCGACCGCGCGTCCGTCGGTACCGGCCTCGAACCCGCCGGCCAGCGGCAGCGTGCCGTCATTGGCCAGCAGCACCAGCGAGCGGCGCGCCGCTTCGAGGTTCAGCCCGGCGTGACCGGCGCTGCCGATGACGGCGGCCTGGCGCTCCCGGTCCGGGTGGCGCGGATTCTCGAACAGTCCCAGCTCGAACTTGAGCGTGAGAATGCGCCGGACGGCTGCGTCGATCTCCGCCTCGTCGAGCGTGCCGGCGGCGACCGCGTCCTGCGCCCCGTCGAAGAAGGCCGGCGTCGTCATCACCATGTCGTTGCCCGCGCGGACCGCGGCGGCGGCCGCCTGGGTGTGGTCGGCGTACACATGCTGCTCCCACACCATGCGGCCCACGTTGTCCCAGTCGGTCACCAGGGTTCCGGTGTACCCCCACTCGCCGCGCAGCACCTCGTTCAGCAGCCAGTTGTTGACCGTGACAGGGACACCGTCCATGGACTGGTAGCCGAGCATGAACGTCCGGCAGCCCTCGCGGGCGACGCGCTCGAACGGCGGCAGGAACCACGAGCGCAGCTTGCGGCGCGAGATGTCGGCCTCACTGGCGTCCCGGCCGCCCTGGGTCTCGGAATACCCCGCGAAGTGCTTGGCGCACGCGAGGATCGCCGTCGGGTCGTCCAGCCCGTCGCCCTGGTAGCCGCGCACCATCGCCGAGGCGAGCTCACCGATGAGGAAGGGGTCCTCGCCGAAGGTCTCGCTCACCCGGCCCCAGCGCAGGTCCCGGGTGATGCACAGGACCGGCGAGAACGTCCAGTGGACCCCGGTCGCGGCCACCTCGACAGCGGTGGCACGGGCGATCCGCTCCACGAGCTCCGGGTCCCAGGTCGCCGCCATGCCGAGCTGGGTGGGGTAGATCGTGGCCCCCTCCCAGAACGAGTGTCCGTGGATGCAGTCCTCAGCGACCAGCAGCGGGATCCGCAACCGGGTCCGCTCGGTGAGCGCTGCCGCCTCCAGGACCCGTTCGGGTGAGGCGTGAAGGATCGAACCCGCGTGCATCTCCTCGATGAGGCCGCGTACCCCGTCCTTCGCGTTCAGCTGGAGCATCTGGCCGACCTTCTCCGGCAGCGTCATCCGGCCGACGAGGTCGGTGACACGCTCCGGGACGGACAGCGCGGGGTCGAGGTAGGGCAGGGAGGAGCCCACGGGGGTTCCTTTCACAGGTCGGCGGGATGGCGCGGCACGGCACAACTCTGCCGCTGGGATCCACCGTACGCCCAAATCCCGACCGGGTGGTAAGTATGTTGGGTGCGCGACGGTACGCAGGGGTGCCGTCCGCCATGACCGGGAGAGTGGCGAGTGACGGGTGAGGCACGTCGTGGCTACGCGAAGGGCCGCGCGAAGCGCGTGGAGATCCTCGACCAGGCGATGGCCATGTTCGGCGAGGCCGGCTACCGGGGTGCCTCGCTGCGTGTGATCGCGACGCGTTGCGGCATCTCGCACCCGGGCCTGCTGCACCATTTCCCCACGAAGGGCTCACTGCTGCTCGCCGTTCTCGAACACCGCGACGAGGTCGACGGGGCGTGGCTGTCCGTCGGTGCTCCCAGGGGCGTGGACCGTTTGCGGCGGCTGGCCGGCCTTGCCGCGCTGAATGCCGAACGGCGGGGAATCGTCGAGCTGTTCTCCGTACTCGCCGCCGAGGCCACCTCGGCCGGTCACCCGGCGCACGCCTACTTCGTCGAGCGGTACCGGCACTCGGTTCTGACCACCGCCGTCTCCTATGCGGAGGCCCGCGAAGAGGGGGTCCTGCGGGACGGGATCGACCCGGACGAGGCGGCGCAGCAGCTGATCGCGCTGATGGACGGACTCCAGACGCAGTGGCTCCTCAGCGGCTGCACCACGGACATGGCGGGAGTGCTGCGCGCCCATCTGCAGGCGCAGTTGACCGTGCCGCTCTGAGAGGGGGCGGGGCGGGCGCGGACGGTCCGGGCATCCGGAATCATGCCGTCCGTATGGGGAGGGCGGGCTGTGGGGTGCCGGGCCTCTTTACGGGCTTGTCATGTGCCGGTAACTTCCCAACCGCAAGAGATTGCAGCAAAATTCCGGCTGGAATTGCAGACGGAACGCATGCCCATCGCTCGGACCTTGAGGCGCGTCAGGGTTTCCGGCGGGACGGTGCAGGTCCCCTACGCCTGCGCCCTGGACGCCACGGCTTCGCCGTCGCCGTGGCCCTTCCCTGGAGACACCGATGAAACGCACCCCTCACCGGCTGCTGAGACGCCCCTTCGCGGCAGCCACGGCCGCGGCCGCAGTGCTCGGTCTGTTCACCGCGCTGCCCGGCACACCCGACCTGGACGCGAAGCCCGTCGCCGCTGCCGAGACGTCCACGACCGTCTTCTACTACACGAGAACGAAGAACTGGACGGCCTACAACCTCCATTACGCACCGGACGGCGGTTCCTGGACCGCGGTGCCCGGGGTGGCGATGGAGGCCGCCTGTACCGACTGGGTGAAGAAGACCGTTCCGCTCGGAACCGCGCAAGGACTGCAGGCAACCTTCAACAACGGGTCCGGGGTCTGGGACAACAACGCCGGCAAGAACTACGAGCTGGGCAGCGGCAGCATCACCGTCAAGGACGGGGTCGTGGCCCACAGCGACCCGTGCGCGGGGGGAACCGGTCCGGACCCGAGCCCGAGCCCCACCGGCAGTGCCGGCACCACCGCCTCGGTGTACTACTCGACCGCCACGGTCGGCTGGACCACCACCAACCTGCACTACCAGCCCGCGGGCGGCTCCTGGACCGCGGTGCCCGGCGTCGGTATGGAGCCCGCCTGTACCGGCTGGGTGAAGAAGACGGTCGATCTCGGCGCCGCCACCTCGATGAAGGCGGCGTTCAACAACGGAAACGGTGTCTGGGACAACAACAACGGCGGCGACTACACGATCCCCGCCGGTGTCAGCACCGTGAAGGACCGGGCCGTCGTCAAGGACGCCGAGGACCCGTGCGCCGCTGAGACGCCGGACACCGAGGCGCCGACCGTGCCCACCGGAGTGACGGCCAAGGCCGACGGCGTCGGGGTGGTCCTGACCTGGGAACCTTCCACGGACAACAAGAAGGTGACCAAATACCAGGTCACCCGGACCGGAGGTACCAAGGGCAGCGTCGTCACCGACGTGAGCTCGACGGTGCTCTCGGAGTCGGGCCTGGAGGAGAACACCTCCTACACCTACACCGTCAAGGCGGCAGACGCGGCGGGCAACACCTCGGCGGCCTCCGCCGCCGCGAAGGCGACCACGGGGGAGAAGCCGCCCGCGGCGTCCCAGGGCAAGCCGCTCGGCACCGACCCGCGCAAGGACCCGATCTACTTCGTCCTCACCGCCCGCTTCAACGACGGGGACGCGAGCAACAACCGGGGCGGCAGCCAGGATGTGAAGTCCGGCAACGCCGCCAACAACGACCCCATGTTCCGGGGCGACTTCAAGGGCCTGGTCAAGAAGCTCGACTACATCAAGGGGCTCGGCTTCTCGGCCATCTGGATCACCCCGGTCGTCCTGAACCGGTCCGACTACGACTACCACGGCTACCACGGCTACGACTTCTACAAGGTCGACCCCCGCCTGGAGTCCGCCGGAGCCTCGTACCAGGACCTGATCAACGCCGCCCATGCCAAGGGCATCAAGATCTACCAGGACGTCGTCTACAACCACTCCTCGCGCTGGGGCGCCAAGGGGCTGTTCACCCCGACGGTCTACGGGGTCCGGGACTCCCAGTGGAGCTGGTACTACGACGAGAAGAACGAAGGCTTCGAGTACGACGGTCTGACCGTCGACCCCAAGAGCGGCAAGTCCTACTACAACGGCGACCTGTGGTCCACGGCCGAACCGGCGGGCAACACCTGCCTCAACTGGGGCAAGCCCACGGGGGCCACCTCGCCCGAGGGCTACAAGATCTACAACTGCCAGTGGCCGAACCCGACTTCGGGAATGTTCCCGAAGGAGTACTACCACAACTGCTGGCTCGGCAACTGGGAGGGCGAGGACTCCCGCTCCTGCTGGCTGCACGAGGACCTGGCCGACTTCAACACCGAGTCGGCCCCCGTCCAGAACTATCTGATCGGCGCCTACGACAAGTACATCGACATGGGCGTCGACGGCTTCCGTATCGACACGGCCGTGCACATCCCGCGCACCACCTGGAACCGCCGCTTCCTGCCCGCGATCCAGGAACGCGTCACCCAGCAGTTCGGCGCCGAGGCCGCGAAGAACTTCCTGGTCTTCGGCGAGGTCGGAGCGTTCGTCAACGACAAGTGGAACCGGGGCTCGGTCAACCACTCCGCGCAGTTCTTCACCTGGAAGGAACGCAAGGAGTACGACGCCGACGACGCCAAGGCCGCGCTGGAGATGTACGACTACGAGAACCAGCTCGGCACCGGCTCCCAGCCGACGTCCACCAACGCCTTCCTGGACGGCAACACCTACCACGCCCCCGACCACAGCCGGTTCTCGGGCATGAACATCATCGACATGCGCATGCACATGAACTTCGGTGATGCCACGAACGCGTACAACAACGGCAAGGATTCCGACGACTCGACGAACGACGCCACGTACAACGTCGTCTACGTCGACAGCCACGACTACGGCCCCAACAAAAGCAGCGAGCGCTACGCGGGCGGCACCGACGCCTGGGCCGAGAACATGGCCCTGATGTGGACCTTCCGCGGCATTCCGACCCTGTACTACGGATCGGAGATCGAGTTCCAGGCCGGCAAGAAGATCGACTGCGGGCCCAGCTGTCCGCTGGCCACCACCGGACGCGCCTACTACGGCGACCACCTCGCGGGCGACGTCACCTCCTCGGAGTTCTCCAAGGTCGACTCGGCCACCGGTGAGGTCGCCAACACGCTGTCCAAGCCACTGGTCAAACACGTCCAGCGGCTCAACGAGATCCGGCGGGCTGTCCCGGCCCTCCAGATGGGCCAGTACTCCACCGAGGGCATCACCGGGCAGATGGCGTACAAGCGCCGCTACACCAGCGGCACGACGGACAGCTTCGCGCTCGTCACCGTCACCGGCGGAGCCTCGTACACGGGGATCCCCAACGGAACGTACAAGGACGCCGTCACCGGTGACACGCGGGTCGTCAGCGACGGGAAGCTCACTGTCGCCGCACCCGGCAAGGGCAACATGCGCGTCTATGTGCTGAACGGTCCGGGGATGATCGGCACAGCGGGTCCGTATCTGAAGTAGTTCCGTAGCCGAAGCAGTCCGAGGCCCGGGGCCGTCCGAAGCACGACGGAAACGGCGGCGCTTCGGCCGCGCGGCGCGTGCCCCGGCGGTCCGGTGAATCCGGCCCGCCGGGGCACGCGCACACTCCGGGACGGCTACGAAGCGCCGCCGTCCGCCGCCAGCAGGGCTTCGCGGCCGATCAGGGCGGTCGACCCCGGAGCCGTACAGGCGAAGGCACCCGCCACCGCGCCGAGACGGGCGGACCCGAGGGCGTCCCGGCCGTCGAGCCGTCCGTACAGGAACCCGGTGACGAACGCGTCGCCCGCACCGTTGCTGTCCACCACCGGCGCGGGCGGAACCGTCGCCGGCACGTGGACCGGGTCCGGGCCACCGTCGCGGGTGAGCACGTAGGACCCCGCCGCGCCGTCCGTGGCGACCACCGTGCCTGCACGGCCCTCACGCAGAATCTCCCGCATCAGCGCCGGGGCGCGGTCGCCCGTCGCCGCCGCGCTGAAGAAGACGAGATCGGAGCGGAGCGCGAACTCCCGCTGATGGTCACCCACACCGTCCCAGTCGTGCAGATCGGTGGAGACCGGAACGCCCAGGGCCTCGATGTCGTCGTAGAGGAAACGCGTGAAGTTCATGATCGACAGATGGACGTGGCGCGCCCGCCGCATTCGGGGGAGGTAGAAGTCACGCGGCATCCGCAGATCCGCCGGATCCCGGGCGTCGTAGAACGACATCCGCCGGCCGGTCGCGTCCACCAGGTTCACCGCACGGCGGGTGCCCGCCGCCGAGATCAGCGGGTGGAACTCCACCTCGCCCCCGGCCAGCCGCTCGCGCACCTGCGCACCGGTCCAGTCGTCGCCGATGCAGTCGAGCAGTGCGACATCCAGCCCCAGCGCGCGGGCACCGAGCGCCACATTGCCCCCGGTCTGGCCGGGCCACTCCTCGATCGGGCCGACCATGACCGAGTCGGCGAGCGGGACCGGCAGGGAGTCGACGCGGACGATGGTGTCCACCCCGCTGCCGCCGACCACCAAGACGTCGTATTCCGTTTGCTGTTGGACCACTGTGCCGCCTCTCCGTTCCCGCCGTGGCCAGTATGACCGAGGGCCTGCGCGTGAGTCCGGCTCACCTGCGGGTCCGGCTCCTTCCGCGTGGAACGGTCGGGGCAGGCCCTTCTCGGTGTGCGGCCCCGGTCCCGGCCGGCCCTTCTCTGCGCGCGGCCCGGACCTCCGCTGGCTATGGTCGGTCAGGGGCTGTCGAACCGTGGAGGACCCTCATGTTCCCGCTGCCCGACCCGCGCGACTTCCCGCCGCGCATCGCCACCGGCGCGTTCATCCTCAACTCCGGCCTGGGCAAGCTCAAGGCCGACGAGGCGACCCAGCAGGGCCTGCACGGCATGGCCTGCACGGCCTACCCGTTCCTCAAGAAGATCGAGCCCGACCGGTTCACCCGGTTGCTGGCCTGGTCGGAGATCGCGGTCGGCAGCAGCCTGCTGGTCCCCTTCGTGCCGACGAGGCTTGCCGGACTGGCCCTCACCGGATTCTCCGGCGGGCTGCTCGGCCTGTATCTGCGGGTACCGGGAATGCGTGAACCCGGCAGCCTGCGCCCGAGCCAGGACGGCGTCCCGCTGGCCAAGGACTCCTGGATGTTCGGCATCGGGCTGGGCTTCCTCGGCGCGGGGCCGCGCCGAGGAAGGCCGGCCACGCACCGTTGCCGCCGGCACCGCGGGTGCGCACACTGACGCACCCGGATACCGCCCCCGCGGCCTCGACAGCCGCGGAGGTGCGCCGCAGGGGTTTCAAAAGCCCCGGGACGGTCACCCGCAGCGTACGGAGCCGGACAGCTCCACACGCGACCGTCAGGAGAGTGAGACTCCATGGAGAACTGGCGCACACACGCGGCGTGCCGCGACGAGGACCCCGACCTGTTCTTCCCCGTCGGCAGCACCGGCCCCGCGCTCGTGCAGGAGGAGGACGCGAAGACGGTGTGCCGGGGCTGCCCCGTACAGGAGGAGTGTTTGCGGTGGGCCCTGGAGAACGGCCAGAACGCCGGTGTGTGGGGCGGCCTCGGTGAGGACGAGCGCCGCGCGCTGAAGCGCCGCTCGCACAGGCGGGCCAAAGGTCCCGGATAGCGACGAGGGCGTTGTCACACCGCGTGCCCCCGCTCTCGCCTGGTGATTCCCGGGGCGGCTGGTGCACGATGAGGTATGGACACCACGGCCTGGATCGTCATCGGCGCGGCTTTCGTGCTGCTCACCGCAGGCGTCGCCGGAGTCCTCCTGCTGCGGGTCCTGCGCGCCAGGAAACTGCTGGCCGACGCCGGAATCCCGCTGCGCGACAAGGCCCTGCTCTGGGCTGCCGTGATCTACACGGTGTCGCCCGTCGACCTGGTGCCGGATCCTGTGTACCTCGACGACATCGGCTTTCTGCTGCTGGCCCTGCGCTCGCTGCACTCCGCCGCGCGGGCGGCCGGAGCCGGCGGGCGCGCGGAGCGGCCGGTGGAGGCCGGAAGCCTCGTTCCGTAGGGCCGCCCCGTCCGCGAGCAGGGAAGCGGCGTCCGGATTCCGGGCGTCCCTCACCTCCCTGGACCCCTGCGGTCATGTCCGGGGGAACCGGACGCGTCACGTTCGTTGACAGCTGAGCACGTACACGCCACTCTCCTGGGAGAGCGCTCTCCCATTCGGTTACGGGACACCGTCCCGCACTCTTCTGCCAGGAGAGAATGTGCACAGAGCTTGCGCAGCCATGCCCGCGAGACCGCGTCCGGGCACGCTGCTGATCACCCTTCTCGCCCTTCTCGCGTCCTCGCTCGTGATGCTGGCCGCGCCCCCCGCCCGAGCCGCCGAGACCCTTCTCTCACAGGGGAAAAACGCCACCGCCTCGTCCCAGGAGGGCGACGGCTACTCCGCCTCCGCCGCCGTGGACGGAGACCTCAGCGGCACCCGCTGGGCCAGCGAGTGGCGCGATCCGCAGTGGATCCAGGTGGACCTGGGTGCCACGGCAGACCTCAGCAGGGCCGTGCTGACCTGGGAGTCCGCCTATGGAAAGGCGTACGAGATCCAGGCCTCGGACGACGGATCGCACTGGCGGACCCTCGAAACCGTGACCGCCGGCGACGGCGGTACGGACGATCTCGCCGTCTCCGGGTCGGGCCGCTACGTCCGGATGTACGGCACCGCCCGCTCCGGCGGCTACGGCTACTCCCTCTGGGAGTTCCAGGTGTACGGCAGTGCCACCGGCACGCCCCCCGGCTCCGGCGGCGCTGTCCGTGTCACCGGCTCACAGGGCGACTGGCAGCTGACCGTCGACGGCAAGCCCTACCAGGTCAAGGGTCTGACCTGGGGCCCGTCCGTCGCCGACGCGGCTCGGTACCTGCCGGACCTGAGATCGATGGGCGTCAACACCATCCGTACCTGGGGGACCGACGGTTCCTCGAAGCCGCTGCTGGACGAGGCCGCGGCCAACGGCATCCGGGTCGTCAGCGGCTTCTGGCTCCAGCCGGGCGGCGGGCCGGGCAGCGGGGGGTGCGTCAACTACGTCACCGACGAGGCCTACAAGTCCTCCTCGCTCACCGAGTTCGCCAAGTGGGCCGAGACATACCGGAACCACCCGGGCGTCCTCATGTGGAACGTCGGCAACGAGTCGGTCCTCGGCCTCCAGAACTGCTACAGCGGTGACGAACTGGAGAGGCAGCGCAACGCCTACACCGCCTTCGTCAACGACGTGGCGAAGAAGATCCACACCGTCGACCCGGACCACCCGGTGACCTCGACCGACGCCTGGACGGGCGCGTGGCCCTACTACAAGCGCAACGCCCCCGACCTCGACCTGTACTCGGTCAACTCCTACGGCGACATCTGCGGGGTCCGCGAGGCCTGGCAGACCGGTGGGTACACCAAGCCCTACATCATCACCGAGGGTGGTCCGGCCGGTGAGTGGGAGGTCCCCGACGACGCCAACGGCGTCCCGGACGAGCCCACCGACGTCCAGAAGGCCGAGGGCTACACCAAGGCCTGGAACTGTGTCACCGCCCATCAGGGCGTCGCGCTGGGAGCCACGCTCTTCCACTACGGCACGGAGCACGACTTCGGCGGCGTCTGGTTCAACGTGGTGCCCGACGGCAGGAGAAGGCTCTCGTACTACGCCCTGAAGAAGGCGTACGCGGGCTCCACCGCCGGGGACAACACCCCGCCGGTCATCAGCGGCATGACCGTGCAGAACGCCACCGGGGCTCCCGCCGGGCAGGAGTTCACCGTTCGTGCCGACATCCGTGACCCGGACAACGACCCGCTGACCTACAGGATCTATCTGAGCGGAAACTACGCCACCGGTGACAAGGCCCTGGTCGAGGCGGAATGGCGGTCCACGGGCAACGGCACGTTCGCCGTACGGGCGCCGGAGCGGCTGGGTGTGTGGAAGGTCTACATCCAGGCCGAGGACGGACACGGCAACGCGGGCATCGAGACCAAGTCCGTGAAGGTCGTGGTTCCTCCGGTCACCGGCACCAATCTGGCCCTCGGGCGGCCGGCCACCGCCACCTCCGCGCAGTCCGGCAGCACCGGCTGCCCCTGCACGGCAGCGATGGCGACCGACGGCAGAATGGACACCCGCTGGGCCAGCGACTGGAGCGACCCCCAGTCGATCCAGGTCGACCTCGGTGAGCGCAAGTCCTTCCGCCACCTCCAGTTGGTATGGGATCCGGCCTACGCCAAGGCGTACGAGGTACTGGTCTCGGACGACGGCGCCAACTGGCGGTCCGTCTACACCACCACCGTCGGCAACGGTGACGCCGACGACCTCGACCTCGCGCAGACCGCCCGTTATGTGAAGCTCAACCTCACGCATCGGGGCACCGGTTGGGGCTACTCCCTCTGGGAGTTCGGTATCTACGGCTGACCGGGGCGCGGTGCCGGTGAGGGACGAGGGCCGCCCCTCACCGGCACCGGTCCGACGCGGCGCGTGTCGATGGCGGGGCGAGGGCGGGGGAGCGGCCAAGGTGAGGGCATGAACGTCGCAGACATCCTGACCGATGGATACACCCGCATCAGGGAGACCGTGCACGCGGCCGTCGACGGTCTCGCCCCCGACGACCTCAACGCCCGCCTCGACGACGGGGCGAACTCGATCGCCTGGCTGGTCTGGCACCTGACCCGCGTCCAGGACGACCATCTCGCGGACGCGGCGGGTACCGAACAGGTCTGGTTCACCCAGGACTGGGCCGCACGCTTCGATCTGCCCGTAGCCAAGGGCGCCACCGGCTACGGACACAGCAGCGAACAGGTCGGCGCCGTCCGGGTGGGCTCCGCCGAGCTGCTGCTCGGCTACTACGACGCCGTGCACGAACGGTCGGCCGAATTCATCCGGGAACTCGACGGCAGAGCGCTCGACCGCATCGTCGACGAGGCCTGGTCGCCGCCCGTCACTCTGGGCGTCCGCCTGGTCAGCGTCCTGGCGGACGACCTCCAGCATGCCGGGCAGGCGGCATTCGTGCGGGGCTGCCTGGAGCGCCGCCGGTAGGACCTCGCTGGAATCGGAGTGGGCGGTCGGCGGAGCGGGCGGGGGAGGACGGCCAGGAGCGCCGCCCGCCCCCGTCGCAGTCGCGCCGATCGGAACCGGAGTTCCGGTTCTGCGGCAGGCCCCTGCCAGGACCTGGCGGGGGCCTGCCGCAGAACGAGGAGCGGACCGGCCCGGGGCCGGCGGATGATCAGCCGAAGTCAGGTGCCGGGGCGGTGGCGTTGAGCGCCGTCACGATGGTCTCCTCCTCGTACCTGAAGTGGGACTCCAGCTGGTTCGCCAGCTGTTCCAGGCCGGTGCGCAGCCGCACGGGGTCGGATTCCCCGGGTACGAACCCGTCGACGAGTTGCTGGATCTCCCCCTGGAGCCGCGCCACCACCTGGTGCTCCTCGCCGAGTTGCGCCAGCGCCGGGGCGAGTGCGGGGAACTGCCTGGCGAGCGTCGGGAACACGGCTGTGTCCTCGCCGCCGTGATGCCTCTTCAGTGCCCCGCAGAAGTCGAGGCAGTGGGTGCGCAGCTGCTGGGCGAGGTCCGGCCGTGTCCGCTCGATCGTGTCCGCGTCGCCCTCGACCACCCGGTCCGCCTGGGCGCGGAGCGTCCTGAGATCCCCACGCAGCCAGTCGTGCACCTCGACGATCCAGTCGCCCATGCCCTTGACCCGCTCCTCCCCGGGCCTGGGGCCGGTCCGGTTCAGTACGACGACCGGGATGACCCGGGTCGTTCGGGCCTGGTGGCCGGCGTACCCCGGTGCCTCGGCGATCACTCGGCCGAAGAGCTTGTCACGCTCCTGGCCCGGCGGGACGGCGGCGATCGCCTGGTAGGTGTCGGTGCCCGTCTCGACCGTCACGATCGGGTTCTTCCGGATGTTGTGATACCACGCCGGGTGCTTGTCGGCGCCATTCGCGGAGGCGACGACGATCCCTTTTCCGTCGAATTCGAGATACCCGAGGATGCTCTCCCGGCGCAGGCCGCTCCTGGCTCCGACCGTCGTCAGCACGGCCAACTTCCAGCCCTCGAACATGCCGCTCATCCTTCCGTTGCCTGCCCGGAATTCGGCGATGGCCTGGCGCTGGAACTCATTGACGTCGAAACCCGCCCCGGTATCGGGCCGCGCTTCTCCGGTCTCGGCCTGTTCCTTGCTCATGTGCTGCCCTTCCACGTCGATCGACCGCGAAGGAGGGCCACGCCACCGGAAATCGACACAGAAGTACCCCGCATGCTTACGCAGTGAAAAAATGGGCGCAGCAATCCCAGGAAAGGGATTGACGAGCTGCGAGAGATGGAACATGCCGATCTCTGTAATGGCTGAGTAGCCGCTACCTCCATGCGTAGGCCCATACGGGGCTCAAAGGAAACGTAACATCATTTCCGCTGATCGGGCAATGTCACATCGGCGAGAGCAATCGCGATCCGGGGAAGCGGAGTTGGACCCCCGTGGGACGGCAGGTGCCTGTCAGGAGCCGCCGGCCCGGCACCCGGGCGCCGGGCGTGATCCAGCTGTCGGGCTCCGGTCACACGGCAGGAGGGAGGGACACGCCGCGCGTACGGGCGTAGTGGCCCGGAACGGTCCCCACGACCCGCTTGAAATGGCGCGTCAGATGGGACTGGTCGTAGAACCCCACGGCGCCCGCCACCTCCGACGCGGGCAGTCCCCGGAGCAGCAGCCGGCGTGCGAGATCGACGCGGCGCCCCGTCAGGTACTGGTGCGGTGCCATTCCGAACTCCCGGCTGAAGGCCCGCACCAGGTGCGCGTGATGGGAGTGCAGTTTCAGCGCGGCCTCCTGGAGCGCGATGCCCTCCACGAACCGTTCGTCGAGCAGGTCCCGCAGCCGGTGCGCGAGCCGGCGGTCGTGGACGTACCGTACGGGCTCCGCACGGCTGCGCAGGTGGTGGTCGAGGCGGTCGACGACAAGAGCGAGACGGCTCGCCGCCTCCAGTTCGTCACCGGGTCCGGCGAGCGCGGTGTGGAGAAGGCCGATGCGGTGGCGCAGGGCCGGATCGTGCAGGACGGGCCGGTCGACGGCCGTCCCGACGAGCGATTCGTCGACCTGTGCGACATCGAGGTACAGCACGCGCTTGCGGAACCCCGCGGCGGTGGCGGCACCGCCGTTGTGCGGAACGTGCGGGGGCAGCAGTGTCACCACATCCGTGAGGACACCGTGCTCGTGGTGGTCCAGGTCGTAGCGGACCATGCCCTCGTCCAGGATGAGCAGCGTCCAGGCGTCGTGCGTGTGCATCGGGTAGGTGTGGTCGGTGAAGCGGGCGTGGAAGACCTCTTCGATTCCCGCCACGTCCGGACGCCACGCGGTGATGTCGGGACGTGCAGCCATGCGCCGATCGTACGCCCGGCGGCTGTGCCGCCGAACCGGCCGGGGGCACCGGGGCGGGCGCCGTGCAAAGTTCGTACAAGACGGGGCGGTGGACGGCCCGGCAGGCTCGGGGTCATGACAGATGAACTCGCCCCCGTCCGCTTCGACACCAAGATCGCCGTACTGCTCAGGGAGGACCTGGAGACCTGGCAGCGGCTCAACGTGACGGCCTTCCTCGTCAGTGGGCTCGGGACGGCCGTGCCCGAAGTGATCGGCGAGCCGTACGCCGACGCCGACGGCACTCCGTACCTGCCGATGTTCCGGCAGCCAGTCATGGTCTTCGAAGGGCCGAAGGAGCTGCTGACGACGGCCCACACCCGGGCGGTCGCCAGGGGCGTCACCCTGTCGGTGTTCACATCGGACCTCTTCGCGACGGGCAACGACCGGGACAACCGTGCCGCTGTCCGCGCGGTGCGGCGGGACGGCATGGATCTGGTCGGGCTGGCCGTGCACGGACCCCGCAACGCCGTGGACAAGATCCTCAAGGGCGCGTCCATGCATCCCTGAAGTCGGCTGCCGCGCGTGTGGAACACCTGTGGCGGCGGGCGGAGGCCTGGCCCGCCCCGCCCGGCCGCGTGGTGTGTCACACGGTGCGATCCACGAAGTACGGCAGCAGGGAGAGAAGGTCCGCGAGAGGGGCAGGGGCCAGGACCACGCTTTCCACACAGGCGCGGGCGCTCTCCAGCTGGCGGTCCGCCTCGGCCAGCGCCGCCGCTCGGCCGCCGGCCTCCTCGATCAGCCCGGCCGCCCTCCGGACGTCACCGTCGTCCAGGGCTTCGCCGGTGCGCAGCAGCGCGCCCAGCCGCTGAGCGGCCGGTCCGCCGGCGGCAAGGGCGGCGAGGACGGGGTACGTCTTCTTGCGGCGGCGCAGATCGCTGTGCACCGGCTTCCCGGTGACGGAAGGGTCGCCCCAGATCCCGAGCACGTCGTCCACGGCCTGGAACGCCACACCGAGATGGCGCCCGGCGGCCGCGAGGGCATCGCTCTCCGAGCGCCCGGCGCCGCCGAGGACGGCGCCCAGACCGGCCGCGCAGCCCAGCAGCGCGCCCGTCTTCCGCTCGGCCATCAGCCGGTACTCGTGCGGCTGCACGGCGCCGGGCCCGGTCCAGGGCCGCGACTCGAAGAGCAGGTCGTCGGCCTGGCCGCGCACCAGGTCGCCGAGTGTCGCCGCCAGCAGCCGGACCGCCGGGACGCACGCACCACCGGGAGCCCCGGCGAGTGTCTGCACGGCCAGTGCGAAGAGCGCGTCCCCGGCGAGGACCGCAGGCCCGGTTCCGTAGGCCTTCCAGGCGGTGGCGCGCTGCCTGCGGGTCTCGTCGCCGTCCATGATGTCGTCGTGGACGAGCGAGAACGTATGGATGAGTTCGACGGCGACCGCGCCGAGTACCGCGCTCTCCGCCTGCGCGCCGACGGCCTCCGCCCCGAGGACGGCCAACGCGGGCCGGACCCCCTTGCCCTGCGCGCCGGGGGAGGCCCGGCCGTCGGGTCCGTCCCAGCCGAGGGAGAACGCGGTGATCTCGGCATGCCACGGATGCAGCTGCCGGACCGCCCTGCTGAGCGCCGGGCGGACGAGGTCGCCGCATCGGGCGAGTACCCGGGGCGCGTCGGTGCGCTGGGCCAGGGGCGGCGTCATCGGTGGCCCCCCGCCGTGTCCACCGCACCGTCGGCCGGTGTCACAGTCACCGCGCCGTCGGCCGGTGTCACCTCCAGCTCCACGTATGCCTTGTCGACCATGTCGCGGGCGTTGAGCAGCCCGATCCGGTCGAGTGTGCCGCGCAGCACGTCCAGTTCCGCCGCGGTCTCGGCACGGTCCCGGCCCAGCCGGGCCAGCGACTTCACCAGCCCGAGCCGGGCCAGTGCCTCGCCCCGGGGCTCCGTCATCGCACGGAACTCCGCCAGCGCCTCCGTGTAGACCTCCCGGGCCTCCTCGTACCGCCCGGCACGGTAGAGCACATTGGCGCGCATCTTGTGGTTGTAGGCGAGGGCGCTCGACAGATTCATCGCACGGCAGGTCAGTTCGGCCTCGGCGAGCAGACCGAGTGCGCGCTCCGGGTCGTTGTCCCGTACGGAGACGATGTCGGCCATCCCGCGCAGCGCCCAGGCCCGTCCGCGCCGGTCGTCCGCGTCCCCGGCGATCTGGGCCGCCTCCTCGAACATCTCCAGTGCGGTGTCGAACGACCCGGTGTTGCGGTGGATCTGGGCTATGCCCTCCAGGGCCCAGACGGTGTGGCGGGCCTCGCCTCGGGCACGGGCCTCGGCGAGGAGCTGCTCGTGCAGGGTGGCGACGGTCCGGTAGTCGCCCTGGATCCGTCCGGTCTCGGCCAGGCCGGCGAGCGAGTAGCCGCGCGCGACCACATCCCCGCTCGTCTTCCCCATGTCCGCTGCCAGCCGCAACAGGCGGAAGGCGAGCCGCAGTCCGCCGCGCTGCCGGGCGAGGGTCCCGCCGCTCCACAGGGCCCATGCCATGGCTCCCGTGTCACCGGCCGACCGGGCGGCGCGGTAGCTGGCCTTCCAGGCGCGGTCGGCTTCCTGCACGTTGCCCAGCCTGCGGTGCGCCTCGGCCACCGCGAGCCCGGTGCGGGCCACCTCCTGCGGAGAGCCGGCGAGTTCGGCCTCCTTCAAGTGACGTACGCCCTCGGCCAGCACGTCCGTGAGGGATGCGTTCACGGACATCTTGGTGAGGGCGCCCTGGTACTCGGGCGCCAGTGCTTTGCTGTGCATGGGAGCCTTTCGCGCGCGACGGGGCGGGCAGGCCACACATCTATACGCTCTATGTATACATCATGCGTATAGGTGCGCGGTGCTCTGACCCCTGCGCTCGTGGGGGTGGGACGAAGCCGATGGTGTGCGGCGTGCCGCCTTGTTGTGGATCAAGACGGCAGATGTGCGCGGAGGGTTGCCTCGTGATCGGTGAAACCCTGTGGAAGCCGGTTCCGGCCCCATGCGTCCGGTCCTGCCGAGCAGTTGTGCGCGGACAGGTGACGAGGCGGCCCCGGGTCAGCCGGGTCGCACGGCCAGATGGCCGGTGAACCACTCCCGGGCCAGCTCGGCAACCTCGTCCAGGGCACCCGGTTCCTCGAAGAGATGGGTGGCGCCGGCGATGACGTCGAGCCGGTTCTCGCAGCGCAGCCGTGCCTGGGCCTGCCGGTTCAGCTCCAGCACACGGGTGTCGTCGCCGCCCACGATGAGCAGGGTCGGGGCGCGTACGTCAGCGAGACAGTCGCCGGCCAGGTCGGGCCGGCCGCCCCGGGAGACGACCGCGCCGATCCCTGCGCCGTGTTCGGTGCCGACGGCCGCGGCGGCCCGCAGCGCGGCCGCGGCCCCGGTGCTGGCCCCGAACAGGCCGACGGGGGCGGATGTGCGGCGTTGCGCCCAGGCGGTGGCATCGGCCAGCCGGTCGGCCAGCGTGGCGATGTCGAAGACGTTGGCGCGGTCGGCCTCCTCGGCGGGCGTGAGCAGGTCGAAGAGCAGGGTGCCGAGCCCCGCCCGGTTCAGGGCGGCCGCCACGGCGCGGTTGCGGGGGCTGTGGCGGCTGCTGCCGGAGCCGTGGGCGAAAACGACGAGCGCTCCGGCGTCCCCGGGTTCGGTGAGCTCGCCCGGCAGGGTCACGCCACCCGCTTCCACCGCGGCCTCGACGGTGGGGCGGGGTGTGTCGGGTGCCGCGGCACGGGCCAGCAGTGAGACGACTTCCTCGTCCGGGGTCTGGCCGAAGTCCCGGTACCACTCGCCCACGGCGGAGAACCCGTGCGGCGTCGACAGGCACACCAGGTCGTCGACCTCGCCGCGCAGCCGTTCGGCGGCGTCCGGCGGCGCCACCGGAACGGCCAGTACCACGCGCGCAGCCCCCTGGGCGCGGGCCACCTCGCACGCGGCCAGAGCGGTCGCGCCGGTCGCGATTCCGTCGTCGACGACGATCACCGTGCGCCCCGCCAGGGGGATACGGGGCCGGGCGCCCCGGAACGCCCGTGCCCGCCGCACCAGCTCGGCCTCCTCGGCGCGCTCGACTGCGGCGATGTCCGCCCCCGACACCCGGCCGCGGCGCACGATGTCCTCACTGATCACCCGCACACCGCCCTCGCCGATGGCGCCGAATCCCAGCTCGGGGTGGTAGGGGACGCCGAGCTTGCGCACCACGATCACATCGAGCGCGGCCCCGAGTTCCCCGGCGACCCGGAAGGCCACCGGAACTCCGCCACGCGGCAGTCCCAGCACCACGGGATCGGATGCCGCCAGCGGGCGAAGGGCCTCAGCAAGCCGTTGTCCCGCCTCGGCGCGGTCGGCGAACAGCACAGGGGTTCACCCCCTGGATCGGGAAGACGGACAGCCGCCCGGCCATCTGTTTCGAATCAACACCGTGCGCCGCCGGCCCGCAACCGCCGGAGACCCTCCTGTCGCCGTGAACCGCGCCGGGCGGACGTGAGGCCGCTCGGCAAGGGCGCCCTCGGAGCCGGGACTGCGGAGGGTGGCGTCCGGGCGCGGGTGCTGTCGCGGTGGCGGGCCGCCGGACGGCCGGTATGCCGGACCCCGAGACCGGGGGACCTCGGTTCCCGCCGAAGCGACGTTCCCCTTCGTTCAACGGTGCGCTGCGGGTCCAAGGGGTGAGCTCCGGACGCTAGATGACAATGAAAACGATTGTCAATAACGTGTGGCGAGTCAGGCACGAGCCCCCGGACGGGCGCCGCCGCCTGCCCGGATCCTGAACTGCACTGCGAAGAGGGGTAGTCGTGGCACATCTGCTGATGGTCGAGAGCCGGGGCGGATCGATGAGCAGACTTCTGCCACGGGCGATCCTGGAGGGCGGGCACGAGTTCACCCTCCTCACCCGCGACCTCCACCACTACCTGCGCGCGGCCCCCGAAGGCGTCGCACACCCCCTGCTCTCGGCCCGCCATGTGCTGACGGCGGACACCAACGATGCCGACTGGCTGCCGGTGTTCGCCGAGCGGGCCCACGCCACCCTGCGGTTCGACGGCGTGATCACCTCCTGCGACTACTACCTGCCGGCCGCCGCCAGGACCGCCGCCCGGCTGAGTCTGCCGGGGCCCTCTCCCACCGCTGTGGTCAACGCCTGCCGGAAGGACGTCACGCGGCGGGTCCTTGCCGAAGCCGGGGTGCCGGGACCGAGGTTCGCCGTCTGCTCGGATCACCCGGAGACCGCGCGGGCCGCCCGGGAGATCGGATTCCCGCTCGTCCTCAAGCCCGTGGACCTGTGCGCCGGGATGTTCGTGCGCCGCGTCGACGACGAGACGGGCCTCGCCGGGGCCCACCGGGCGCTGATGGACTTCCCCGTCAACGCGCGAGGCCAGGAACGGGCGCCCGTGGTGCTGCTCGAAGAGCTGCTGTACGGTCCCGAAGTCAGCGTGGAGACCGTGACGTTCGGCGGCCGGACCGAGGTGGTCGGGGTGACGGACAAGAGCACGGGCGGCGCACCGGCCTTCGTGGAGACCGGTCACATGTTCCCCGCGGCGCTCACCGGGAAGGACGACCGCGCGGTGCGGGAGACCGCCGTGCGGGCCGTCGAGGCGCTCGGACTCGACGCCGTGGTGGCACACACCGAGATCAAGCTGACGCCGGACGGCCCCCGGGTGGTGGAGGTCAACCCCCGTCCGGCCGGCAACCGCATCACCGAACTGGTCCGACATGTGACCGGCATCGACCTCGCGGCCGCCTGTGCGGACGTGGCACTCGGCCGCGCACCGGACCTGCGCCCACGCGCCACGGCCTGCACAGCGCGGCCATCGGCTTCCTGGTGCCCGGGACCGGGGGTGTGCTGGAAGCGGTCGAAGGAGCGGACGAGGTGGGCAAGGAGCCGGACGTCCCGGAGATCGCCGTCGCGGCACCCGGCACCCGCACCGGTGCCGCGAACAGCAACAACGACTACCTGGGCCATGTGATGGCCGGCGACGCGGAAGGCCCGGGGGCCCGGGACCGCGTCGAGGCACTCCTCGCCCGGCTGCGCCCCCGGCTGGTGAACCGATGACCTCGACCACGTACCCCGCCGCCGCCTCGTACGAGGACCTCGTCGCCGGAGTCCTGGCCGGCCGCTTCGGCCCCGACCCGCGAACCCGCCGCATCGCGATGGGCTTCACCACCCGCCAGGCCGTACGGCATCCGGGACGCGGCAGCGGCTACCGCAACGAGGTGCTGAGTCTGCGGCTCGGCGCGGCCGTCGGCTCCTGCGCCGTCGAACCGGGCGAGCTGCCCGCCGCGGTCGTCGACGACTGCGTCGGCGCGGATGTTGCCGCGCTGCTCACACACCGGCTGCGCCCGGTGCGGGTGGCCGCGCTCGACACCTGTCTGATGGATGTGCTGCCCCACGGTCCCCGCGCCGGCGGCCGGCCGTGGACCCTGCCGGCCGGCGGCTCGCTGGAGAAGTCCCGGGCGCGGGCACGCGCCGTCGTCGCCCTGCTCGACATCCCGCCGGGCCGTACCGTTCTCGTCGTCGGCGTGGTCAACTCGCTGCTGGAGGCGTTGCGTGAGCGCGGACTCGCCTACGTGCCGTGCGACCTCAAGGGCGGGACGACGGAGTGGGGCGAGCCGGTACGGACGCATGCGCCGGCCGAACAGGAGCGCTGCGACGCGATCCTGGCGTCCGGGATGACCCTCGGCAACGGGAGCTTCGAACCGCTGCGGGAGCACGCCCTGCGGCACGGCAAGCCCCTCGTCGTGTTCGCCCAGACCGGCAGCGCTGTGCTGCCCCGGCTCATCGGCGCCGGAGTCACCGCCGTGTCCGCGGAGCCGTACCCCTTCTTCTGGCTCGACGGCGGCCCCGGAACCGTTCACCGCTACGGAGGCGCCCTGTGACCACCGCACTGCTGCGACCCGCGGGCAACCGGGAACTCCTCGGGCTCGTCGGCCGCACCCCGCTCGCCAGGATCACTGCCGATCTGCCCTGCCCGCACCCCGGCTTCTGGGCCGAACTCGAAGGCTTCGGCGTGGGCGGAATGAAGGCGCGAGCCGCCGTGTCCATGCTGCTCGGCGCCGAACAGCGCGGCGAACTGCGCCCGGGGGCGCCGGTGGTGGAGTCCACCTCCGGCACCCTCGGTATCGGACTCGCCTTCGCGGGCCAGGCACTCGGCCATCCGGTCGTGCTGGTCGGCGACACCGAACTCGAACCCTCGATACGCGGTCTGCTGAACGCCCATGGCGCCAGGCTGGAACTCGTCGGCCGCCCGGCCCCCGAGGGCGGCTGGCAGGCCGCCCGGCTGGCCAGAATCCGGGAACTGCTCACCGGACTGCCGGGCGCCTACTGGCCCGACCAGTACAACAACCCGGACAACACCGCCGGCTACGCGTCCCTCGCCGCCGAGATCACGGACCGCCTCGACCATGTGGACGTCCTGGTGTGCAGCGTCGGAACAGGCGGGCACAGCGCGGGTGTTGTCGGTCCGCTGCGCGCGCGCTGGCCCGGACTGCGGCTGATCGGCGTCGACGCCACCGGTTCGGCGACCTTCGGGCAGCCCGCCAGGCCCCGCCTGATGCGCGGGCTGGGCAGCAGCATCCGTCCGGGCAACGTGGCCCACGGCCAGTTCGACGAGATCCACTGGGTCGGGCCGGCGGAGGCCGCCGACAGCTGCCGACGGCTGGCCAGGGGCAACTTCGTCAGCGGCGGCTGGAGCACCGGTGCCGTCGCCCTGGTCGCCGCCTGGGCGGCCAGGGTGCACCCGGGCGCCGTCGTCGTCACGGTCTTCCCCGACGGCCCGCACCGCTATCTCGGCAGCGTCTTCGACGACGGGTTCAACGCCCTGCACGGGCTGGGCCCGCAGGCCGCGGCCGTCCACCCGGTGGAGATCCGCCACCCGCGGGCCGCGGAAGCGACCGGCTGGACACGCTGCCGCACGGCCGCCGGACGCCGCGGGGACCGTCTGCCCGCCTGTCCGGCGGTGTCCCGTGCGCCCGGGGGAGCGGGGGCGTCCCGGGTGCCTGTGGCAAGCGCTCCGCAGCCGTCCTGCCCGTGAATCCGCCGGCGAAAGGACCGCTCACCGGTGGCCGGAGCGTGCGACGCGGAATCCCGTGTCGTCGATCCGGAACGTCGGGTGGCTGCGGCGGCGCACCGAAGCCCGGCAGCTCCAGTGCTCGTCGAACCACCCGCCTCCGCGCAGCACCCGGTAGGTGCCGTACACCTCGGGGTCGTAGACGTCCCAGCACCACTCCCACACGTTGCCCAACGTGTCGTACAGGCCCCAGCCGTTGGGCTGTCTGCCGCCCACCTCGTGCGGCCGGTCCCGCGCGTTGCCGCGATGCCAGGCGATGTCGTCGAGCCGCCCGTACCGTGCCTCCGCGGTGCCGGCCCGGCACGCGTGCTCCCATTCGGCCTCGGCCGGAAGCCGGTACCCGTCGGCGGCCGTGTCCCACTCGGTGCGTGCGGCGTCGTCGTGGAGGCGGTACACGGGTGCCAGCCCCTCGCGCAGGGACAGGGCGTTGCAGAACCGGACGGCGTCCAGCCAGGAAACCCCTTCGACGGGAAGGCGCCCGCCGCCCTGCGCGGTGCTCGGCCGCTCGCCCGTGACCTGCGCGTACTGAGCCTGGGTGACCGGGAAAGCCGCGAGCCGGTACGGCGCGACATCCACCGCCCAGCTGTGCTGCGTACGACGGTCGGAAAGGGTCACCCGGCCCGGCGGAACATCGACCATGGCGATCTCGGTGCTGGTGTCCATAGGGCGGCGATCCTACCAACCGCGCTTCCTGCGGAAGGCGCGTGAACCGTGCCAACCACCCTCACGCTTCCGGGCCTTGACCGAACGCGGATCAGCCTGCCGACGCCTCGCGGCTGATCCGGTCGAACCGGGCGCCCATAGCCGCTGCCAGTGCCTGCGCGGCCGAGAGGGGCCGGACCATGACCATGAGGCTCTCGATCTCGCCCGCCTCGTTCATGTGCAGGAAGTCGCAGCCGTTGATCTCCCGGTCGCCCACCTTCGCCACGAAGGTGAGGGCGTGATCGCGGCCGTCGTCGCTCGCCATCTCCTTGACGTAGCGGAAGTCCGTGAAGACCTCCGTGACCGCGCGCAGGATCGCGGCGGTCAGGGGCTTGCCCGGGTAGGGCTTGAACGCCACCGGGCTGGTGAAGACGACGTCGTCGGCCAGCAGTGCCTCGACCGCGCCGAGGTCGTGCGCCTCGACGGCCTTGCGGAATGGGTGCATCCGGAGCTCCATAGTCAATTTGTTGAATAAGCGTGAATGAGATTAATCACATCCATGTATGGGTGTCCAGATGTCCTTCGACCGTGCACTCCTGGTGGCTCTGCCGGAGGGCGCTGCCTCCCGCCGGCGCCCTGCCATCCAGTGACCGGGCGCTGCCTCCCGCCGGCGCCCGGCCGTCCAGTGACGACCCGGTGGCCGGGGGAACAGACCGAGAACGACGGTGACGGGGCAGCGGTGCGCGCGGCGGCCGATGAACACGCGGAGTGGGCGCGCGCCCGACCTGCCCGCTGCGAACGGCCACGGCCGCCAAAGCTTTGGTACCGGTACCGATGTCATACCCCCCGGCTACCGTTTCCCCATGACTGATTTTGTGCTGGTGGCGGGTGCCTGGCTCGGAGCCCCGGCCTGGGACGACGTGGTGCCCGGTCTGCGAGCGGCAGGACACGGAGCGCATCCGGTGACCCTGTCGGGCGTCGGCGAGAGGCGGGACAGACCGGCCGGCCGCCAGACGCATGTGGCCGACATCGTCGACGAGGTGGATCGCCTCGGTCTGCGTGACGTCGTTCTGGTCGGCCACAGCTACGCCGGCATTCCCGTCGGACAGGCCGCCGAGCGTATCGGTGACCGGCTGGCCCGCGTCGTCTTCGTGGACGCGAGTGTTCCGGCCGACGGCGAGTCGTTCGTCTCCGCCTGGTGGCAGGGCCCCGCCGCGCTCCGGGACGAGATCGCGGGGAACGGCGGCTCCTGGGCCCCGCCATCCGCGGCGGACTTCCGGGGGCAGGGCCTCACCGAGGCGCAGACCGCACGGATCCTGAGCAGCGCCACGCCGCATCCGGGCGCCTCGCTGAGCGACCCCGCGGTACTGACCGGCCCGCTCGGCGCGCTTCCGGCGACGTACATCAAGTGCCTGCTCGACGGCCCCGAACCGGCCGATGACGTAGCCGCGTTGCTGACCGGTGAGCAGTGGGAGCTGATCACGATGGACACGGGCCACTGGCCCATGTTCTCCCGGCCCGACGAACTGGTGGCGATCCTGAACGGCATGGCGGCACCCTGACCGGCCTCCGGTCCGGACCGTTCGTCCCGGGGTGTGTACGTCCGCGCACCCCGGACAGCCGAACAGGACGCGCGCCCCCGCACCGATCCGGTCTGCAATGGAGGGATGACGGCGCCCCCGGACGACTGCCTCGCGCGCAACGAGTGGATCTGCGGCGCCTACCTGAGCAGCCGCCGGCACATTCTCTGGGACGCCCTGCTGCAACATCTTCAGCTGACCGCTGTCTCCGTACTCATCGCACTGGTCATCGCGCTGCCCCTCGCCCTCGTGGCCCGCCGCCTGCGCTGGGCCGCGGGGCCGGTAACGGGAGTGACGACCATCCTCTGCACCATCCCGTCGCTCGCCATGTTCTCGCTCCTGCTCCCCGTGTACGGACTCTCCGCCTCGCTCGTCGTGGCAGGCCTCGTCCTGTACTCGCTCACCCTGCTCGTACGGAACATCCTGGCCGGGCTGCGCGCCGTACCCGAGGAGACGCGGCAGGCGGCGCGCGGCATGGGGTACGGGCCCGTCCGGCTGCTCGTGGCCGTGGAACTCCCGCTCGCCCTGCCCGCCGCGATGGCGGGCCTGCGCATCGCCACCGTCTCCGCCGTATCCCTGGTCACCATCGGCGCGGTCGTCGGTCACGGAGGGCTCAGCAACCTCATCTACTCCGGGATGAACACCTACTTCAAGGCCCAGGTGCTCACCGCCTCCGCCCTGTGCGTCGCCATCGCCGTCGCCGCCGACCTGCTGCTCCTGTGCGCCCAGCGCCTGCTCACCCCATGGACCCGGAGTCAGTCGTGAAGACCCTCACCGACGCCTGGGCCTGGCTCACGACGGCGGCGCACTGGTACGGCGACGACGGCATCTGGACCCGGCTGGCCCAGCACCTCGTCCTCACCGCCGTCTGTCGGCTGATCAGCTGCCTCATCGCCCTGCCCGTCGCCCTGGTCCTCGGCCATCTCGGCAAGGGCGGCGCCCTGGCCGTCAACATCTCCAACGTCGGCCGAGCCGTCCCCACCTTCGCCGTTCTCGTCCTGCTGCTGCTCACCCCGGTCGGGCGGTTCGGCGAGGGGCCTACCATTGTCGCGCTCGTCCTGTTCGCCGTACCGCCACTGCTTACCAACGCCTACGTCGGCATGCGGGAGGTGGACCGGGACGTCGTGCGGGCGGCCCGCGGCATGGGCATGACGGGCCGGCAGATGCTGACCCGGGTCGAAGTCCCGCTCGCCCTGCCGCTCATGGTGACCGGCGTACGGATCGCGGCGGTCCAGCTCGTCGCCACCGCCACCATTGCCGCGCTGGCGGGCGGCGGGGGACTGGGCCGCATCATCACCGCAGGCTTCAGCCTCGCCTCCACCGCCCAGGTGATCGCCGGGGCCGTGCTGGTTGCCGTGTTCGCCCTGATCGTGGAAGGCCTTTTCGAGCTGGCACAGCGGCTCACCCCCGACCGGTTCCGCGGCGGGAACCCGGTATGAGGTTCCGGAACCCGACTGCCGCCGTCCTTCTTCTGCTGGCACAGGTCTCCGCCTGCGCCACCGGACCCGCACTGGAGAATCAGGGCGACGTCACCGCCCCGCCCGGCGACAGCAGACACCTCACCGTCGGCTCGGCGGGATTCACCGAGAGCGATCTGCTCGCCCAGATGTACGCGCTGCTGCTCCGCCGGGCCGGATACTCCGCCCGGACCATCTCGGTCACCAACCGCGAGATCTACGAACCGGCCCTGGAGAACGGTCAGATCGACGTCGTCCCCGAGTACGCCGCCACCTTCGCCGACTGGCTGAACGCCAGGAAGAACGGCGCCGACGCCCCTCCCGTCGGCTCGCCGCGCCTCGCCACCACCATGAAGGCCCTGCGCGCCCTGGCCGCACCCCGCGGTCTCACCGTCCTGGACCCCGGCCGCGCCGTCGACCAGAACGCCTTCGCGGTCACCTCCGCCTACGCGGCGAAGCACCACCTGACCTCGCTGAGCGACCTGGGGAGGTCAGGACTGCCGGTCCGGCTGGCCGCAGGCGACGAATGCGTCCGGCGCCCCTACTGCGCCCCTGTGCTGAAGAAGACCTACGGCATCGACATCACCGCCGTCGACCCCAAGGGAGTCGGCACCACCCAGGCCAAGCAGGCTGTCCGCAGCGGCCGCGGCCAGCTGGTGCTGACCACCACCACGGACGCCACCCTGGACGGCTTCGGCCTCGTCCTCCTCGCGGACGACAAGCACCTCCAGAACGCCGACTACCTGGTCCCCGTCGTCAACCGGTCCCGGGCCGGCGGCCAAGGCGTCCGTACGGCGCTGGACAAACTGAACACCGTACTGACGACCCAGGACCTGGCCCGGATGAACGAGGAGGTGGACAGCTGGCGCCGGCTCCCCGAGGACGTGGCCCGCGCCTATCTGCGCTCGCGCCGCCTCCTGCCCGGCGACTGACCGGCGGGCAAAGGGGCAGGGCTCGCCGACCTGCGCGCGGTTCTACCAGCTCAGCTCTGCGAGCCGGGCCTCGATCCGCTCGCGGTCCCATGCCCCGTCCGCGACGATCACCCGGTAGCGCCGGGCCAGCGTCGCCCCGGGCTCCAGGACGAGTTCGTCGTGGAAGGCGAAGGACGGGGCCACCGCGGCGAAGGGGTCGTTGCGGACGAACCAGTGCGCGGGGTGCTCGCCTCCGGCACCCGTGTGGTCGTTCTCCGGCGCGTGGACGAAGACGAGCGTCGCGTGACCGTCCGCCCCGTCGTGCTCGCCGCTGTACGCCAGCCAGGGCGCCTGCCGCCCCATCACCTCGGGACCCTCCCCTTCGGAGGTGAGGATCCGGCCGTCACGGAAGGCGCGCGGCCCGCGCCAGAAGAGCCCCGTGTAACCGGCATCGCGCCGGCCGTGCGTGGCCGGGCTGCCGAACCGCAGCGGTTCGTCCCGCCGGTTGGTGACGGCCGACGCCCATGTCAGCACCCAGCTGCCGGCCGCCGGATCGACGTCGTGCACCTCGATCCGGCGCACCTCGTCGGCCCACAGCCCGCCGCCGTACGGATGCCAGCTCAGCCGCTCGGCGACCGCGGCGCCGTCCTCATGCACCGACACCTCGTCGAATCCGCGGTGCGCCATGGAACCCACCCGCTCGGGCAACGGCTGATAGCCCTCGCCCGGCACGTAGGTGTTGCCGCCCCAGAGGTTCTGCCCCGACAGATGCGAGGCGGTCAGCTGCAGCCCCTTGTGCCAGCGGTGGTCGTGGGGCCGGTAGTCGGTCACCACCCGGTCGGCCAGGGTGCGCAGCGGATGGATGTACGGCTTCGGCGCCTCCCAGGCCGCCTCGGGCCGGTACACGTACCGCAGGAGCTCCACCCCGGTGCCGGCCACGGAGACCGCGATGTGGTCGCCGTGCCGGTGCACCAGATTCAGCCTGCTCGTCATGCGGAGGCCTCCGCCGGCTCGGGTGCCCAGCCGGGGGCGTTGCCGTGCAGGGCGCTGTAGTACGGGTCGCCGGGGCCGATCTCGCCCGCCCGGACGGTGCCTCCGGTGAAGGCCGCCTTGTACAGGGCGGCGACCAGTTCCAGGCTGGTACGGCCGTCGGCGCCGCTGCTGCGCGGCCGTCTTCCCGCCCGCAGGTCACCGAGCAGGCCGCGCAGCTGAGCCTCGTGGGAACTGGGCACGTCGACGCCGAAGTCCCGCCAGGCGGCCACCTGTTCGGCGGGCACGCCGGGGGCCGGGGTGATCCGCCAGTCGGCGTTGCGATGGCCGTACAGATGCGTGAGCTCGACCGTCGCCCGCTCGCAGTCGATCCGGATCCGGCTGACCTCGTCGGGGCTGAGGACACTGTTGACGATCGTGGCCATCGTGCCGTTCTCGAAGCGGACGAGCGCCGTGGAGACGTCCTCCGTCTCCACGTCGTGCACCAGCCGTCCCGCCATCGCGCGGATCTCCGACCACGGGCCCAGCAGATCCAGCAGCAGATCCATCTGGTGAATTCCGTGGCCCATCGCCGGGCCGCCGCCCTCCGTGCTCCAACGGCCCCGCCAGGGCGCGGAGTAGTACGCCTCGTCCCGGTACCAGGTGGTCTGGCAGTGGGCGACCAGTGGCCGTCCCATCGCCTGCCCGGCCAGCAGCGCCCGGACATGGTCCGAGCCGGAGCCGAACCGGTGCTGGAACACGATCGCGGCGTACGGGCCGCCGCTGTCGGGGTCCTCCGCGGCCTCGATGGCGTCGAAGTCCTCCAACGAGGGGCAGGGCGGCTTCTCGCACCACACCCAGGCCCCGGCCCGCAGCGCGGCGATGGTCTGGTCGCGGTGGAATCGGGGCGGGGTGCCGAGAGTGACCAGATCGGGCCGCTCATCGGCGAGCATCCGGCCGAGATCCGTGTACGGGCGGCCCGTGCCCGCTTCGGCGCAGAACTCCGCGGCGGAGGCGGCGTCGACGTCGACCGCCGCGACGATCTCCAGGGGCTGTTCGGCTGCCAGCGCACGCAGGGCAGGCAGATGGCTGACGCGTGCGATCGCACCGGTACCGACGACCGCGACCCGGATCGGCCTGCTGGGGGAAGCCTGGCTGGGCGTGACAAACACCTCCACGGTGAGGGGCGCCCACCCGATAGCAAGCGCTTTCTCCCTGCGGAAACCTAGGCTTTGCGCAGGGCTCGGGTCAAGGGACGAGCCCTCTGCGCCCCTGCTCGCCCCGGGGCGTATGTCAGGCACCCGCCACCGAGTCGAAGCGCACCGCGTCACGTCCCACGCCCCGCGCGTCCGCGTCCACCGAACGACGCAGCGCCTCGTGGAGTCCGGCCGGAGTCAGCACACCGAGGAAGCGCGCCCCGTCCAGCACCGCCACCCACCCCGCGTCGTGCTGGAGCATCTCGCTGAACGCCTGCTTGAGCGGGGCGCCCACGGGCACCCAGGCATCCATCCGGCGAGCGGCTTCAGCCACCGTCCCCCGGTCACCGGCGGTCCGCAGCGCCTGCGCCGACACCCAGCCGTGCAGCTCGCCCGCACTGTTCAGTACCACCGCCCACCGGGCACCGGCGGCGCCGAGCCGGGCCGCCGCGACCGGTGCCCGCTCGTCCAGCCGGGCAACCGGCGGCTCCTCCAGGTCCCGCGGTTCGATCGTGGTGACCGACAGCCGCTTCAGACCGCGGTCCGCGCCGACGAACCGCGCCACATACGGGGTCGCCGGGGACCCGAGCACGGCTCCCGGGCTGTCGAACTGCTCGATGCGCCCCTCCCCGTACACCGCGATCCGGTCACCCATCCGCACCGCTTCCTCGATGTCGTGGGTGACCATCAGGACCGTCTTGCGCACCGTGGCCTGCAGGCTCAGGAACTCGTTCTGCAGCCGTTCGCGCACCACCGGGTCCACCGCGCCGAACGGTTCGTCCATCAGCAGCACCGGCGGGTCCGCCGCCAGGGCGCGGGCCACCCCGACCCGCTGCCGCTGGCCGCCCGAGAGCTGGGCGGGGTACCGCGAGCCGTACGTCCCCGGGGCGAGCCCCACCAGATCGAGCAGCTCGGCCGCGCGTGCCCGTGCCCGGGAGCGCTTCCAGCCGACCAGCGCCGGGACCGTCGCGGTGTTGTCGAGCACGGTGCGGTGCGGAAAGAGTCCGACCTGCTGGATGACATAGCCGATCCGGCGGCGGAGCTTCACCGGATCGGTTTTCGAGATGTCCTCGCCGTCGACCAGGATCCGGCCCGAGGTCGGTTCGATCAGCCGGTTCACCATCATCATGGTGGTGGTCTTGCCGCAGCCCGAGGGGCCGACCAGGGTGACCAGCTCCCCCTCCCTGACCTCGAAGGACAGTCCGTCGACCGCGGTCGTCCCGTCCGGATAGACCTTGCGGACCTGCTCGAACCGGATCATGACTGCACCGTAGGAGCGGGACGGGGCCGACGCACACGGGCCGGGACCGTCCGGGGAACGGCTGTGTGCTGAACTGTCCTTGAACCATCGATCCAGGAGCACCCTTGAACAGCTACCGTCAGCCCGGCCTCGTCCTCACCGACCGGCACTTCACCGTGCCGCTCGACCACACCGACCCCGGCGGTGAGCAGATCGAGATCTTCGGCCGTGAGGTGGTGGCCGGTTCCCGGGCCGGCGAGGAACTGCCCTGGCTGCTCTACCTGGAGGGCGGCCCCGGCTTCGGCGCCCGGCGTTTCACCGGCGCGGAGGCCTGGCTGGGGCGAGCGGTGAAGGAGTTCCGGGTGCTGCTCCTGGACCAGCGCGGCACCGGGCTGTCCACCCCGGCCAACCGGCAGACCCTGCCGCTGCGCGGCGGTCCGCGCGAGCAGGCCGACTACCTCGCGCACTTCCGGTCCGACAGCATCGTGCGTGACTGCGAGCTGATCCGCCCGCGGCTGACGGGCGGGGCGCCCTGGACGGTCCTCGGCCAGTCCTTCGGCGGTTTCTGCGCCGTCCGCTACCTCTCGTCCGCACCCGAGGGTCTCAGCACCGTCCTGATCACCGGCGGACTGCCGTCCCTCGACGCCCACGCGGACGACGTGTACCGCGCCGCGTACCCGAGGATCGAGCGGAAGGTCGCCGCCCACTACGCCCGCTACCCGCAGGACGTCGCGCGCGCCCGCGAGATCACCGCTCACCTCGCGGAGCACCGCCCCGAAAGCGCTGGACACCGGCTGACGCCCGAGGGATTCCAGTCGCTCGGCATCATGCTCGGCGGGAGTGGCGGCAGCCACCAGCTGCACTACCTGATGGAGAACGCCTTCGTCACCACCCCGCACGGCACCGAGCTCTCCGACACCTTCCAGGAGGCCATGCGCACGGCCAACTCATTCGCCGGGCACCCGCTGTACGCAGTCCTGCACGAGGCCATCTACGGTCAGGACGAGCGCCCCACCGGATGGGCGGCCGAGCGGGTCCGCGCGGAGTTCCCGCAGTTCGACGCGGAGGCCGCCCTGAAGGGCGACGGGCCGGTCCTGTTCACGGGCGAGAGCATCCACCCCTGGCACTTCGACGTCGACCCGGCGCTGCGGCCGCTGCGTGAGACGGCGGAGCTGCTCGCCACGCGTGGTGACTGGGAACCGCTGTACGACACGGAGCGTCTGGCCGCCAACGAGGTGCCGGTGGCCGCGGCCGTCTACCACGACGACATGTACGTGGACACCGCGCACGCGCTGCGCACCGCCGCCGCGATCCGAGGGCTGCGGACCTGGGTGACCGACGAGTTCGAGCACGACGGGCTGCGCGCGGGTGGGCCGAGGGTGCTGGACCGCCTCCTCGCGCTGGTCCGCGACGAGATCTGAGCCGGGACGAGGTCCGAGCCGGGACGGTCGGAGCCGGCCGCGCACGGGGTGCGGCCGGCTCCCGCCCGGCGTGGTGAGTCAGCCCTGAAGCGCGTCCAGCGTGGCGTTCAGGTTCGCGGCCGAGCGCGGGGCGCGATTGTGCGGGAGCTTGGACAGCACCGCCGCCATGCCGCACGTGTTCGTCACGGCGGAGAAGACGAGACCGGCGCCGACGCCGGCGGACAGCCAGCGCGCGGCGGGGCGGCGCACGCTCACGAGCAGACCGGCCACCACGAGCGAACCGGCGGCGAGGCGCACCTGGCGCTCCATCGGCCAGGTGGTCCGGCCGCCCTCCGGGCGGTCGAGGCCATGGCCCTCGCCCTCCCAGGCGGAGGTTCCGCCGGAGAGCGTCGCGGCGTCGATGTCGGCCGCCGCGAGGATGTCGCAGGCACGTGTGGAGCGGACGCCGGACGCGCACACCACGAGCAGGGCGCCGCGGGCCGAGGCGGACTTCAGCGCGGCCACCGCCTCGGAGAGACGGTCGAGCGGGATGTTCAGAGCACCGGGCACATGCCCGGAGGCGTACTCGCCCGGGGCGCGCACATCGATCACGGTGAACTCCGCGAGACGGGCGGCGGCCTGGGCGGGGGAGAGGGATACGGGGCTGGTCACGAGCTGTGTTTCCTTTCGTCCACCGGGTGTGAGGCAGAGACTCCGTCCTGCCTGCCCCGGACGGGCTAGAATACCCCTCGGGGTATGAAAGAGGAGGATGTGTGGAACTCGACATGGCGGCCGATGAACTCAAATCGGTGCTCAATCGCCTGCGCCGCGCTCAGGGCCAGCTCACCGGAATCATCAGGATGATCGAGGAAGGGCGCGACTGCGAGGACGTCATCACGCAGATGGCGGCCGTTTCGCGGGCGCTCGACCGGGCCGGTTTCGCGATCATCGCGACGGGTCTTCAGCATTGCATGGCCGACGGCGGCAGCGAACCCGCGGACCGGGACCAGATGCGCTCCCGGCTGGAGAAGCTCTTTCTCTCGCTGGCCTGAGGGGGAGGGGCCCGCACCGGCTCACGGAGCGGAGCGCCGCGGCCGGCGCCGGACTCACGGGGTGCAGCCCGTCGGGCCGGGGGCCGGTTCACCTCCGTGGGTATTGCTCCGGGGCGGGCGCTGGTACCCCTGGTGGTGTCCATTCGGTGGGTGAGGCGTACGCGACACGGCGCCCCGTGCGGCCGGGCCGGTTAGCCTGCCCCCATGACGGAGCAGCTGGAACCCATGCCTGCGGACTGGCAGCGCGCCCTCGCCGTCGTCGCACACCCCGATGATCTGGAGTACGGCTGCGCGGCTGCCGTCGCGGGGTGGACCGACGGCGGACGTGACATCGCCTATCTCCTGGCCACGCGGGGCGAGGCCGGGATCGACACGCTCGAACCCGAGAGGTGCGCCCCGCTGCGCGAGCAGGAGCAGCGTGCGAGTGCGGCGGTCGTCGGGGTGTCCCGCGTCGAGTTCCTCGACCACCGGGACGGAGTGATCGAGTACGGCATCGGCCTGCGCCGCGACATCGTGTCCGCCGTCCGCCGTCACCGGCCGGAACTGGTGATCACGCTCAATCACCGTGACACCTGGGGAGGTGTCGCCTGGAACACCCCCGATCACCGCGCGGTCGGCCGCGCCACGCTGGACGCGGCGGCCGACGCCGGGAACCGCTGGATCTTTCCGGAGCTGACCGAGCAGGGGATCGAGCCCTGGGGCGGTGTGCGCTGGGTGGCCGTGGCCGGATCGTCCACACCCACCCACGCCGTTGACGCGACGCCCGGCCTCGAACGGTCCGTGCAATCGCTCCTCGCGCACCGCACGTATATCGGGGCCCTCACGGACGAGGATCCCGAGGCCTACTGCCGCACTTTCCTCACCGGCAACGCGCAGTCATCCGCCGAGCGCTTCGGCGGTCGCCCGGCGGTCGCCTTCGAGCTCTTCGCGCGCTGACGGGACCGAGCGCGACGGCAACCCGGGCACAGCGGCGGAGTCTGCCGTCGAAGGAGCGGCCATGGCGTGCGTCGAAACGGTCGCCGGAGAGTGCCGGTCCTCGCCGTGCACGAGCCCGCCGGTCCCGCCGGGCCCTGGCTCCATGCGGTGCGCCGCCCTACGCTGGGCCGGACCACCGAATTCTGACGGTGTGTCAGTCAACGGGAAGAGGCGGCCGTGCTCGACATCCTGGACCACGACATCCCGCACGGCCAGGAGCGGATGTCGCTCCGGATCGAGAACGGTGTCGGTCTGCTGACGCTGTGCAGGCCGGAGCAGCTCAACGGCTGGAGCTGGGAGTCCAGCAGGCAGCTCGGCATCATGGCCGACCGGATCCGCTTCGACGACTCGGTCCGGGCCGTCCTGCTGCGGGGCGAGGGCCGGGCCTTCTGCGCCGGGATCGATGTCACCGCGCCCGGTGGCGACATCACGGGGCGGTCCGCCGCCGAGCGCACCCAGCGCTACTACGAGGGCATCCGCTGGGTGCACGAGCGCTTCGCCGCGTTCGCCGGGCTTCCGCAGCCGGTGATCGCCGCCGTGCAGGGCTACTGCCTCGGCTTCGGCTTCGAACTCGCCCTCATGGCGGACATCCGGATCGCCGCCGACAACGCCGTGTTCGCGCTGCCGGAGGCCGGGATCGGGGTGGCGGTCGATGCCGGGGGCGACATGCGGATCGCCCGCGAGGCGGGGGCCGGCTGGGCGAAGTACCTCGCGCTCACCGGCCGCCGGATCGACGCGGCGACGGCGGAGCGGATCGGGCTGCTCCAGGCCGTCGCGCCCCTCGGTGATCTGGAGCGCACCGCGTGGTCCGTCGCCGAGGCCGTCGCGGCGAACGCGCCCCTCGCCGTGCGCCACATCAAGCGCTCGGTCGACGCGTACGCGGACGCGGGTCTCGGCCAGGCGCTGGACCGTACGGCCCTGGCCGCGGCGCTCACCCTCACCTCGCGGGACGCCGCCGAGGGCTACGCCGCGAAAGCGGCCCGCCGGCCGCCGTCCTTCGACGGGACCTGATCCGCTGTCCTCCGCGCGCCTGTGAGGTCCGGCTCACGGTCCTTCCTCGCCGGGCAGGGCGAAGGGCCCCCGGCCCAGCTGTTCGCGCACCGGCACCACGGGGGGCGCGACCAGTGAGCGCCGCTGCCAGTTCGCCCCGTCGACCACCAAGGAATGACCGGAGATGAACGCGGCGTACGGCGAGGCCAGGAACGTGGCCGCCCAGCCCAGTTCGCGTGGCAGCCCCACCCGCAGCGCGGGCTGCCGCGCGTCGAGATCCCGGTGCCCGCCTCCCGCTGCCGCCCCGTCCTTGTCCCCGCTCCCCGCTGCCGCCCCGTCCCGGTCGAGGTGGGCGCGGATGTCAACGGTCATGTCCTCGTGCGGCATCAGCCCCGGCACCAGCCCGTTGACCCGGATTCCGTACGGTCCCCACTCGACGGCGAGGGTCTCGACCAGGTTCTTCACCCCGGCCTTGGCCGCCGCGGAGTGCGCGTATCCGGGTCCGCCCGTCCAGGCGTACGAGGCGCCGACGCACAGGATCACCCCGCCGGTCGCGGCGGCGAGGTGGCGGCGCCCGAACTCACGCGTCATGAACCAGGTCCCGGTCAGTGTGATGTCGAGTACCGCCCGCCAGGCGTTCGGTGACAGCTCCTCGGCGGGTGAGGGGAAGTTGGCGGCCGCGTTGTTGACGAGCACGTCGGGCGGCCCCAGTTCGGCCTCGGCCACGTCGAACACCTCCGTGATCCTTTCCGGGTGCCGGATGTCGCCCGGGACGGCCAGGACCCGGCCGCCGGTCAGGGGTGCGAGCTCCCGGCGGGCGGCGGCCAGCCGGTCGGCGTTCCGGCCGACGAGCACCACGTCCGCCCCCAGCCTGGCGAACTCGGCCGCGACAGCCTTGCCGAGACCCGAGCCACCGCCGGTCACCAGGACCACGCTGCCGTCGTAGGTGCCGGCCGGCAGGGCGCACGCGCCGAGCGGGGGAGGCGCGGCGATTCCGGGAGTGTGCATGCTCTCCGTCATGGACGCATGAGTACCGCTTCCGTCGGCACAACGCTAGGTCCGAGCGGGGACGGGTCGAGTCTCTGTGCGACAAAAATCCAGGTCTCCGAGACAAAAGTCCAGGTCCAAGCGTTGATGTTGTCCAGACCATTGACATGTAAGCGCCAGGCTGTTGAATTCGGTGTCGTTGTGTTGCGCGACTCTGGTGACTTGAGTGACCGATGGAGGATCTGTGACGCCTCGCCCACCCCGCCTCACCGCAATCGCCGCTGCGGCGGCCATGCTCGTCGGTGGTCTGCTGACCACCGGGCCCACCGCTCAGGCGGCCGGAAGCAGACCGGACGGCACCCCGGTCAAGGCCCAGGACACGCCGGCCATCACTCCCACCCCGCAGTCCGTCAGGATCCGGCCCGACCGGATCACGATCACGCCCACCGTCACCCTGGTGGCCGGGGAGACGGCCGATCAGTCGACGCTCGACGTGGTGACGGCCGCCCTGCGCAAGGCCGGCGCGCAGCGGGTGGTCCGCGCCGCACGGCCGGCCGCGCACGGTCTCAACGTCCATGTCGGCGACGCCGGCGCACTGGCCGCCCAGAAGCTCGAAGGGCCGTCCGAGCTCCCCGCCGACGGATACGTCCTCGGTATCGGGGCGGGCCGGATCGTGCTCGCGGGCAAGGACACCACCGGGACGTACTACGCGGCGCAGACCCTGCGCCAGGTCCTGCCGCAGCGAGCGCATCCCGGAGCCGCGGTCGCCGGGCTCGCGGTGCGCGACTGGCCGGGCACCGCGCTGCGCGGCGTCATCGAAGGCTTCTACGGCACCCCGTGGTCCCACGAGGCGCGCCTGGACCAGCTGGACTACTACGGCGAGCACAAGATGAACATCTACGTGTACTCGCCCAAGGACGACGCCTATCTCCGCGAGAAGTGGCGCGACCCCTACCCGGCCGACCAACTGGCTCAGATCAAGGACCTCACCGACCGGGCGGTCCGGCGCCATGTGGAGTTCACCTACGCGCTCTCTCCCGGCCTGTCGGTCTGCTACAGCTCCGACGCGGACGCGAAGGCGCTCGTCGACAAGTTCCGCACGATCTGGGACATCGGCGTGCGCACCTTCGCGGTGCCGCTCGACGACATCAGCTACACCGACTGGAACTGTGAAGCCGACAAGGCGAAATGGGGGACCGGCGGCGGGGCGGCAGGCGCCGCGCAGGCGTATCTGCTGAACAAGGTCAACCAGGAGTTCATCGCCACGCACCCCGGTGCCGAGCCGCTTCAGATGGTCCCCACCGAGTACTACAACGTGGCCGAGTCCCCGTACAAGAAGGCGCTCGCCGAACAGCTCGACCCGGATGTGCTCGTGGAGTGGACCGGCGTCGGCGTGGTGGCGCCGACCATGACGGTCGCTCAGGCCGACGCGGCCCGGAAGGTGTTCGGGCACCCGATCCTGACCTGGGACAACTATCCGGTGAACGACTACGCGACCAACCGGCTGCTGCTCGGCCCGTTCAACGGCCGGGAGAAGGGACTGCCGGGCCGGCTGGCCGGGATCACCGCCAACCCGATGATCCAGCCGTACGCTTCGAAGCTCTCGCTCTACACCGTCGCGGACTACGCCTGGAACGACGGGGCCTACGACCCGCGCACCTCGTGGGGCAGGGGGCTCAAGGAGTACGCGGGCGGCGACCCGCTCACCGAGCGGGCCCTTCGCGCCTTCGCCGACGTCAACTACAGCTCGGCGCTGAACACCGACAAGGCGCCCGAGCTGGCCGCCGAGTTCGCCCGCTACTGGGAGTCCGGTGACGCCAAGCGGCTCACCTCTGTGCTGACCGGCCTCGGCGCCGCCCCTGCCCGGCTGCGGGCGCACCTTCCGGACCGGGGCTTCATCGAGGACTCGGGCCCCTGGCTCGACGCCACGGAGTCCTGGGCGACCGCGGCGGGCACCGCCCTGCGCATGGTCGAGGCGGCCCGTGCCGGAGACGGTGGACTGGCCTGGGAGCTGCGTCAGCGGCTGCCCGCGCAGGTCGAGCACGCGAAGTCGTTCACGTACACCGGGCTCGGCGGAGGCAAGGTGCCGGTCCTCGTGGGGGACGGGAAGCTGGACGGGTTCGTCGAGGCGGCCACCGCCGAGCACGACCGGATCCTCGGTGTGAGCGGCAGGCCCACGGCTTCGACGAGCCTCGGCGCGTACCAGAGCAACGCCCTCGCCAGGATTCTCGACGGCGACGACTCCACCTACTTCTGGAGCGACGGCGCACCTGCCGCGGGCGACCAGCTCACCGTCGACCTCGGGGAGGCCAGGGAGATCGGGGACGTCACCCTCGCCATGGCCAAGCCCGGCAGCACCGACGACTACCTTCACGCGGGAGTGCTGGAGTACTCCGCCGACGGGCAGAACTGGACGACGCTCACCGAGTTCTCCGGCAGGCCGGACGTCACCGCGGCCGTCCCCGCAGGCACCGAGGCCCGCTATGTCCGGGCCCGGGCGACCGCCGGACAGGACAGCTGGGTCGTCGTACGCGAATTCGACGTGGCGACCACGGACGGTGAGATCACGGGCAACCCGCCGGCAGCCGCAGGATCCGTCCTGCGCTCGGCGGCGGACGGGGACCCGGCCAGTGTGTACCGGGCCGCGCGCGCACCCGAGGCCGGCGAATCGCTGGAGGTGAATCTCGTCGCCGCCCGTGCGGTCGGCGCGATCACGGTTCTCCAGCCGTCCGGCTCCGCGGCAGCGGCCGACGTCCAGCTGAGGAACGCGGACGGGAGCTGGCTGACCATCGGCGCGCTCGACGGTCCGTACACGCGCGTCGACGCGGCCGGCCGGACCGCCGACGCGGTACGCCTTGCCTGGCGCGAGGGTTCCCCGGCGCCCGGTATCGCGGAGGTCGTGGTCGGGAAGTAGCGAACCGCACCACCGTGCGCCCGGCGCCGCCGTACCCCTGCGGGCGGGCCGGGCGCACGTCCATGCCGCGGCCCGGTGGAAACGGTCACCCGCAGGCTGTTCCCAGAGGGGCAAGCGACCGCTTAGTATGCGGCGGAGCAGTGGTAATGCCGACAGTGTTGTGGAGGCCCCTCATGCAGGCATGGCGAGTGCACCGGAACGGCGAGCCGAGCGAGGTGATGCGGCTGGAAGAGACGGACCGGCCGACGCCCGGCGACGGGCAGGTGCTCATCGAAGTGCTCGCGGCGAACATCAACTTCCCCGACGCGCTGCTCTGCCGAGGTCAGTACCAGGTGCGGCCCCCGCTGCCGTTCACACCCGGTGTGGAGATCTGCGGCAGGACCGAGGACGGGCGCCGCGTGCTGGCCACCCCCGCGCTGCCGGACGGCGGATTCGCCCAGTACGTCGTCGCGGACGAGGCGGCCCTGCTGCCGGCCCCCGACGCCCTCGACGACGCCGAGGCGGCCGCGCTGCACATCGGCTACCAGACCGGCTGGTTCGGGCTGCATCGGCGGGCGCGTCTGCAGGCGGGCGAGACCCTGCTGGTCCACGCCGCGGCCGGCGGCGTCGGCAGTGCGGCCGTCCAGCTCGGCAAGGCCGCCGGAGCCACCGTCATCGGTGTCGTGGGCGGCCCGGAGAAAGCCGGGATCGCCGCCGGGCTCGGCTGCGACCTGGTCATCGACCGGCGCACCGAGGACATCGTCGCCGCGGTCAAGGAATTCACCGGCGGGCGTGGCGCCGACGTGGTGTACGACCCGGTCGGGGGCGACGCGTACGCCAAGTCCGTGAAGTGCATCGCCTTCGAGGGCCGGGTGATCGTGGTCGGGTTCGCCAGTGGCGTCATCCCCACCCCGGGGCTCAACCACGCCCTGGTCAAGAACTACTCGGTCGTCGGGCTCCACTGGGGCCTGTACAACACGAAGGCCCCGCAGGCCGTCCGCGACTGCCACGAGGAGCTCACCCGGCTCGCCGCGAAGGGCGTCATCAAGCCGCTGATCAGCGAACGGGTCCCGATGGACGGGGCGGCGGCCGCCGTCCAGCGGGTCGCCGACGGCACCAGCACCGGCCGCATCGTCGTCCTCCCGTCAGGAGCCGCCCGATGACCGCCCCCGACGCCGCCGAACTGCGCCACCGCACCCGCGAACTGCTTGCCGCGCACCCTCCGGCCACCACCGAGCGCACCGACTTCCTCAAGGCGCGCTTCGACGCGGGACTCGCCTGGGTGCACTACCCGGCCGGACTCGGCGGCCTCGACGCGCCGCGCTCCCTCCAGCCCGTCGTCGACGCCGAACTCGCCGAGGCGAACGCTCCGGACAACGACCCGCGCCGCATCGGCATCGGTCTCGGCATGGCGGCCCCGACCGTCCTCGGCTACGGCACCGACGAGCAGAAGCGGCGATTCCTGCGCCCGCTGTGGGTCGGCGAGGAGGTGTGGTGCCAGCTCTTCAGTGAGCCGGGCGCCGGCTCCGACCTGGCAGCCCTCGGTACGCGTGCCGTACGGGACGGCGACGACTGGGTGGTCGACGGACAGAAGGTCTGGACATCCAGCGCCCATGTGGCGCGCTGGGCGATCCTGATCGCCCGCACCGACCCGGACGTGCCCAAGCACCGGGGCATCAGCTACTTCATCTGCGACATGACCGACCCGGGCGTCGAGGTGCGGCCGCTGCGCCAGATCACCGGCGAGGCCGAGTTCAACGAGGTGTTCCTCACCGGGGTCCGCATCCCGGACAGCCGCCGGCTCGGCGCGGTCGGGGAAGGCTGGAAGGTCGCGCAGACGACGCTCATGAACGAGCGTGTCTCCATCGGCGGATCCCGCATCCCGCGCGAGGGCGGCATGATCGGCCCCATCGCGCAGACGTGGCGTGAACGGCCCGGACTGCGCACCCACGACCTGCACCAGCGCCTGCTGACCCTCTGGGTCGAGGCCGAGGTCGCCCGCCTCGCGGGCGAGCGCCTGCGCCAGCAGCTCGTCGCGGGACAGCCGGGACCCGAGGGTTCCGGCATGAAGCTCGCCTTCGCCCGCCTCAACCAGGAGATCAGCGGACTCGAAGTCGAACTCCTCGGCGACGAGGGCCTGTTGTACGGCGACTGGACCATGCGGCGCCCGGACCATGTCGACTTCACCGGACGCGACGCCGGCTACCGCTACCTCCGCTCCAAGGGCAACTCCATCGAGGGCGGAACGAGCGAGGTGCTTCTCAACATCGTCGCCGAACGCGTGCTCGGCCTGCCCGCCGAGCCGCGCAACGACAAGGACGTCGCCTGGAAGGACCTCTCCCGATGAGCGCACAGACCGAATCCGGCCAGGCACCCGACCTGCTGTACTCGGAGGCCGAGGAGGACCTGCGGGCCGCAGTCCGCTCCCTGCTCGCCGACCGGTGCGGCGCGCCGGCGGTGATCGCCCGCACCGAGTCCGACACGCCGTACGACCCGCAGCTCTGGAAGGGCCTCGCCGCCGACATCGGCGCCGCCGGACTGCTGGTGCCCGAGAAGCTCGGCGGACAGGGGGCCACCCACCGGGAGGCCGCCGTCGTTCTTGAGGAGCTCGGGCGCAGCGTCGCCCCCGCGCCCTATCTGACCAGCTCCGTCGTCGCCACTCAGACGCTTCTGGCGCTCGGTTCCGACGACGGGCCGGCGGCCGGAATCCTTGCCGACCTGGCAGCCGGCCGCAAGGTCGCGGTGCTCGCCGTCCCCTTCTCGGCCGCGACGTCCCACACGCCGGTGGAGACAGGAACCCTCGATACGGTACTCGGGCCGGTGGCCGACGCGGCTGCCGCCGACGTGCTGCTGATTCCCACCGGGGACGGCCTCTACGCGGTCGCCACGGACGCGCCCGGCGTCGCCGTACAGCCGCTCGTCCCGCTCGATCTCACCCGCCCGCTCGCCACCGTCACCCTCACCGGCGCCACCGGAACCCGCCTCGCGGACGCCGCGGCGGCGCGGGCCGTGGTGGACCGGGGACTGCTGGCCGGCGCCGGACTGCTCGCCTCCGAGCAGCTCGGACTCGCCGAGTGGTGCCTGACCGAGACGGTGCGGCACACCCGTGAGCGTCACCAGTTCAACCGCCCGGTCGGATCCTTCCAGTCGCTCAAGCACCGCATGGCGCAGCTCTGGCTGGAAGTCGTCTCGGCCCGGGCGGCGGCGCGCAACGCCGCCGACGCGCTGGCGACGGACAGCCCCGACACACCGCTGGCCGTGGCCGTGGCGCAGGCGTACTGCTCCAAGGTCGCCGTCCACGCGGCGGAGGAGTGCGTCCAGCTCCACGGCGGCATCGGGATGACCTGGGAGCACCCGGCGCACCTGTACCTGAAGCGGGCCAAGGCCGACGCGACCGCCTTCGGCACGGCGGGCCGGCACCGTGAGACCGTCGCCGCTCTGATGGAGCTGCCGGCCCCGTAGCGCAGTCGACCGGACCCGGGGCGGGGGCGCCCCGGCGCGGCCCCCCCCCCCCCCCCCCCCCCCGCCCCAGCCGCACCGCCCCTCCCGCCCGGCCCGGCGGCCAGGGGGGCC